>JALYGH010000048.1 GCA_030777205.1 Chloroflexota bacterium | reverse complement strand
GGTGAAGGGCGCCGCGGCGGACGCGCCGGCCCGATTGCCCCGCGCCCCGAAGCCGAAGGACGAGGATGCCGACGACGCCGACCTCTGGATCGGCTCGCACGACTCGGCGCCCGACGACGATGGCCCGCGCGTCCCGGCTGGCCCGCGGACAGCCGACGGCCACCGCGTCTTCAAGATCAAGTCGGTCTCGGCGTTCGCCGACGAGGTCGACCGCCTCGCCCGCTGCCTCCAGGATGGTGACCTCGCCCGCGCCGCCGATGAGGAGCCGGACGCGCCGATCCAGTTGCGGCTGGTCGCCCGCCAGCTGGAGTACGTCCAGCGCGAGCTGGGCAAGTTCCTCAAGACGCGCGGCTGGGCGGATTAGCGGAGGCGGCATGATCGTCGTCGTGACGGGCGGATCCGGGCGGATCGGGCGCTGGCTGGTGCGCGAGCTGGTCGAGCGGGACCACGAGGTCCTCGTCTTCGACAAGATCGTCCCGCCGGAGCCGACCCCCGGCGTGGCGTACAAGCTGGGCGAATGCGAGGATCTCGGCGCGGTGTACGACGTCCTGCGGGGCGCCGACGCCGTCGTGCACCTGGCGGCGATCCCGTCGAACCAGCGCCACCCGTACCCGACGGTGTTCCGCACGAACGTCGTGAGCACCTACAACGTCGGCGAGGCCGCCGGGCGGCTCGGGCTGCGGAAGATCGTCGCGGCCAGCAGCATCAACGCCCTGGGCATGTCGATGGCCGAGCGCGAGATGGCGCCGCTCTCGCTCCCGATCGACGAGGAGCACCCGCGCCGGCCGCAGGACGCCTACAGCCTGTCGAAGCTGATGGACGAGGAGACGCTGAAGGCGCTCCACCGCCGAACGGGCATCACGGCCATCGCCATTCGCCCGCCGCTGATGCTCTGGCCGGATCAGCTCGAAGCCACCGGCATCCGCGAGCGACTGGACAGGCCGGAGCTGTCGTATCGCGTCTTCTGGACGTACTGCGACATCCGCGACCTCGTCCAGGGGTTCCGACTGGCGCTCGAGGACGAGACCCTCGAGAGCGAGACGTTCTTCATCACGGCCGCCGACGCGCTCGCCCGGCAGCCGCTGGCGGAGCTGTTCCCGCGGTACTGGCCGGGCACCGAGCAGATCGCGTCGGTGCTCACCGGCACGTCGCCGGCCGTCGTGTCGACGAAGGCGATGCGCCTGCTCGGGTACCAGCCGCGCTGGAGCTGGCGGGACAGCGTCGCGTAGGCCGTCGCGGCCGAGCGGTCCACCCGCGCGACGACCCCTCCACCTTGCTGAGCCGGCGGGCGACACCGGGCAGTACGACCCGCGAACGGCGCGAGGCCCGTCCGGCGCAGCGCGCGGGACGGGCCTTGCGCATCAAGCGCGGAGCTACCTCGTCAGCGGGGCGAGGAACTGGAAGAGGAAGTAGAGGACCACAACCGCCACGGCGAGCACGACCAGCAGCGTGAGGAAGTTGATCGCGGACGCCACGGCGCTGCCGGTGTCAGCGGACGCGGTCGTGTTCGTGGTCGTCGTCGCCGGGGTCGTCTCGACTACCTCGCCGCCACCGGGCTCGTTGATGTTGATCTGAGTCACGATGATGCCTCCCATCGCTCGTGTGCGAGCGAGTGCCGCCGACACGTCCTATTGCAGCGACCGTGCCAGCGGGTCCACGATGAGTGGCAGGAGCGAAAGCGCGGTTAAAAACAGGTGAGCGACCCGACCTTGCGCCAGCCTGGCCGCCCACACTGCGGGTGATCGCAGCGGAACTGCGTCGACTACGACCACCCACGACCTTCCGTTGCATGGAGCGTGCCACGACAGCCGCTCTCGCCGCGCTCGCTCAGCGGCGAGTGGGCGGAGAGGCGCACGGGCGACGCAGTCCTTGCCGCCGGCCGACAGGCCCAGGTGGCGGCTCGTCAGGCGGCGGCGAACCCGCCATCGCGGACATTCCGGGTGAAGCGCTCCTCGTCCAGCTCCAACCCGAAGCCCGGCGACGGCGGCACGACGACATACCCGTCCTCCATCCGGTAGCCGGGCGCGGCAAGGGCCGGCGTCGTCGCCTCATCCCACTCGACGAAGAGGAAGTTGCGCACGGCCGGCGCAAGGTGGGCCGAGGCATAGTTGCCGAACAGGGTGCCATAGTGGTGCGGCGCGGATCGCCGCCCCCAGCTATCGAGCAGCGGCCCGATCTGGAGCCAGCGCGTGATGCCCGGGACGACGATGTCCTGCTGGACGACGTCGACGACGCCCTCGCGAGCGAAGTCGAGCAGCCGCGCGAAGTCGCTGTACGGCGCCTGGGCAACGTAGTCGACGCCCGCCAGCAGGTCTGGCAGTCCGGGGTCGACCGTGCCGCGCCCCTCGCCGTCGGCGATCAGCGTCTCGATCCCCTCGGCCCGCATCCAGGCCTTCAGGCGCCGGTAGAGGAGCGCGTCCTCGTAGAACGCCTCCTCCAGCCAGAAGATGTTCGCGTCGGCGGTGCCGGCCAGGAAGTCGCGCGCGATGTTGAACGTGTAGCCGTTGTTGGCGTCGGCCATGATCGGCGCATCCGGCCCGACCGCCGCGCGGATTGCTCGGACGACGGCGATATCCCGACGGAGCCCCTCAATCGTCGGCATGTGGACATTGCCACGGCCGATCTTGATCTTGAACGCCCGGTGACCGCGCTCCCAGCCCTGGCGCGCCTCGTCGGCCATCAGCGCAGCGCCCGCCTCGTCGTCGGCGGCGGCCAGGTCATCGATGTAGAGGGTCGTGTCGTAGCAACGCACCCGGAGCGGCGCGGTCGGGGCCGGGGCGCCGGTGATCGCCGTCGTCAGGGCGTAGACGGGTCGGTCCGCCCGCCGGCCGGCCAGGTCCCAGAGCGGCAGCTCGATCGGCAGGCCGCGCGCGGTCACGCCGACCGCCGGCTTGAACAGCTCCGAGATCCGTGTGCCGACGAACGCGCTCAGCTCGGACTCGGTAGCGCGGGAGAGGCCGAACCCGCTGGTCCCGTCATCCAGGGTGATGCGCGCGATCGGCGTGCGCGTGCGCGGGCCGAGCGGCTCCATGTGGGCATTGCAGCCGGCCGCGCGCGGCCGCTCGCCGATCAATGGCGCCCACTCGATCCGTGCAATTCTTGCGTCCTCCATCAACAGATCCCTCCCATTCGGTCATATGTCCGGACGTGTTCAGCCAGATGAGCGGAACAGCGTCCGTCGCCCGAACCACGCCAGGATCGTGCCCGGGGTGGCACGGGAGGCGTGGACGGGGCGACGTTGGCCGGGGAGCGGCCGGACCGATCAATCGGTCGCCGACCGACCCGGGAGCGGCTCTCGGCGAATCGTCCAGAAGGAGACGCCGCTGGTCGGCTCGATCCCGGCCGTGACGACGGCGAACCCGTGTCGCGTATAGAACGGGATATTCTCCTCGGCGAACGTCTCGAGGTAGCAGGGGATTCGGTCGGCGTCGGCCCGCGCGAGGATTGGCCGGAGCAGCGCGGCACCAAGCCCATGTCGCTGGTGGGTCGGCTCCACGCCGGCGAGCGTCAAGTACCAGTGATCGGCGGGGGCGTCGCGCTCGTGAACGTCGGCGACGTAGCCCTGAACCTGGGCGAAGCGCTGCAGCACCTCGAGGTCGAGCCGGTCGCCGAGGTCCAGGAAGCCGGCCTCGATCGTCCGCTCCGGCGTGGTGCGATGCTGACCGGGCGGGAGCCACACGGCGACCCCCCGCAGCTCGCCATCGGGCGCCTGCGCCGCATACACCTCGCCGAAGAGGACGCCGTAGCGCACACCGACTTCGTAGAGGAAGGGGAGTGAGTCGGGTCGCGTGCCGGGGTCCGGGATGACGTACCGCGAGAATGGGTCGTCGTGGAGCGCCCGCGCCAGCAGCTCACCGGCCTCTTCGACGTGGTCCTCCGCCAGCCTGACGACGCTCGGGGCGCCCGCGCGGTCGGGGGCATCGCGCTGATCGCCGCCCGCGCCTGGCTGCTCCGTCAACTTCGGCCCCCTTTATCGACACAACTGCCCGCGAGGCTCCGGCCCGCCACGCGTCGACGGTCTATTCGGTGAATGCCACGTCGGGCTGAGGCCGGGACTGTAGCGCGGCGGTGGTACGATGTCAATGCAGTCGTCCTGACATGCGTGGCTCTCCCTCGCTCACGGTGAAGCCCGCGGTGGCGGTCGTTCTCGGATGGCGCATCCGATCGTGAGCAGGGGCGGAAGGGTCTGGAGGCCCGCCGAGCACCATCGCGAGTGCCAGCAGGTCCGAAGTGAGGTCCCCGCGGCGTCGACCGCCTATCATGCCGACACTCTGACGGCCGCTGGTCGCGGGCGGCTCCACCTCGAGCGGCGGCGGCCACGGCGGGCACTCGGTGCGGGACGTTCGCGATCGAGCTACCATCCTGGGGCCAGGCCGATCCAAAGGCGGACCGGCCGCACGAGCGAGGAGGGCGACGATGCAGACGAAGGCGGCGGTGCTCTGGGAGCCCGGCAAGGACGGCTTCGAGATCGAGCAGCTCGAGATGCTGGAGCCGCGGGCCGGCGAGGTGATCGTCCGCTACGTGGGGGCGGGTGTCTGCCACAGCGACCTGCACTATGTCCAGGGCCGCAACTTCCACCCGGTCCCGGCCGTGCTCGGCCACGAGGGCGCCGGGGTGGTCGAGGCGGTCGGGCCGGGTGTGACGATGGTCAAGGCGGGCGACCACGTCCTGACCTCGTACCTGCCGTCGTGCGGTTTCTGCAAGTGGTGCACGATCGGCCGGCCGCGCATGTGCGACCTGACAACCAAGCCGCGCCACGTCATGCACGACGGCACGACCCGCTTTCGGAAGGGCAACCAGGACATCTTCCAGATGCACCAGCTCGGGACCTTCTCCGAGCGGGCAATCGTCCCCCAACTGAGCCTGATCCCGATTCGGAAGGACGCCCCGCTCGACGTGGTGTGCCTGGTCTCCTGCGGCGTGATGACCGGGGCCGGCGCGGTGATGAACCGGGCGAAGATCGAGCCGGGCTCGACGGTAGCCGTCTGGGGCTGCGGCGGGATCGGACTGAACGCGATCCAGATGGCGGCGATCATGGGCGCCGCGAAGGTGATCGCCGTCGACGTCCTCGACCAGAAGCTGGAGTGGTCGCGCGAGTTCGGCGCCACCCACCTGGTGAACGCGGCGAAGGAAGACCCGGTCGCCCGGATCCGGGAGATCTGCGGCGAGGGCGGCGCCGACTACGCGATCGAGGCGGTTGGCAGCCAGCAGACGATGGAGCAGGCGTTCGAGGCGATCCACCGCGGCGGCATGGCGGTGGTGATTGGCGTGGCGCCCCAGGGCACGATGGTCGCGGTCGAGAGCGCGGCGCTGCTCTCCGAGAAGATCCTGACCGGCACCGGCTTCGGCAGCGCCCGCCAGCGGGTCGACCTGCCGATGATCGTGGACCTGTTCATGGACGGCAAGTACAAGCTGCGCGAGCTGATCAGCCAGTTCGTGGAGCTTGAGGACATCAACCACGCCTACGCCCAGCTCGAGGCCGGCGAGGTCCGCCGCAGCGTGATCCGCTACGGCTGAACCCGACCGCGCCCGCGGTGATGCTCCGTCAGAGTGACGAGATGGTCGGGCTCGCCAGGGGCATCTTGCGCGGGCCAGCTCCTCGTACCCGGAGATGATCGTGATACCTCTCGACTCGTCGCGCTTCGAGCACCTCCTGATCGAGCGTCCCACGCCCCACGTCGTGCTGGTGACGCTCAACCGGCCGGACGTCCTCAACGCGATCAATACCCGGATGGGCGAAGAGATCGCCGCGCTGTTCCAGGCGCTCTCCGACGACGGCGAGGTACGCGCGATCGTCCTGTCGGGGGCCGGCGAGCGAGCCTTCTGCACCGGCGCCGACCTCAAGGAGCGCCAGGGCATGTCCGACACGCAGTGGCATGCCC
Organism: Chloroflexota bacterium; assembly: GCA_030777205.1. Lineage (GTDB taxonomy): Bacteria > Chloroflexota > UBA6077 > UBA6077 > JACCZL01 > JALYGH01. Next base: position 2,952 of record JALYGH010000048.1, on the reverse strand, counting down.
AGCACCGGATCTTCGAGGCGGCGTTCCGCGCCGTGCTGGAGTGTCGGCATCCGGTCATCGCGGCCGTCGACGGCTACGCGCTGGCCGGCGGCCTCGAGCTCGCGCTCAACTGCGACCTCATCATCGCGGGGCGGGGCGCGTCATTCGCCCAGCCCGAGGTGATGCGCGGCATCATGCCCGGGGGCGGCGGCACGCAGCTCCTGCCGCGGCTCATCGGGCCGGGCCGGGCGAAGGAGCTGATCTTCAGCGGCCGGCGCATCGACGCCGAAACGGCCGAGTGCTGGGGCCTCGTCGCGCGCGTCGTCGACCCCGGGCGGGCCCAGGCCGAGGCGGTCGCACTGGCGACCCAGATCGCGGCGAACGGTCCGATCGCCGTCCGCCAGGCGAAGCTGTCGATCAACCGCGGCCTCGACACCCCCCTCCACCACGCCCTCGCCGTGGAGCTGGACGCCTACGCTGCCTGCATCCCCACCGAGGACCGCCATGAGGGCATCCGCGCCTTCAACGAGCGGCGCCCGCCGGAGTTCAAGGGACGGTAGCCTGCTTGCCTCGGCACGGTGCGTCGGCAACTCCCCGAGCTACGCGCGGCGCGTCCCCGACGCCGGCAGGCGCGTGGTGGACCACCAGAGCGCGCCGGCCAGCAGCAGGAAGCCGATCGTGCTCAGCACGCCACCGAGCGCGACGATCGGGGCGACGCCGGGCTCGTAGCCGCCGACCAGTTCGCCACCGACGCGCGCGAGGGCGCCGGCGAGGAGCAACCAGACGGTCGTCGGCAGCAGCCAAGGATGGCCCAGCACGTCGGCAGAGTACACCGGCAGGATCCGTCCGGCCATCGACGCCATCAGCGGCAGCAGATAGCCCATCGCCAGCGCATGACGGACGACGCTGCCGCCGACGAAGCCGGCACCGGCCCCACCGAGCGCTTCCCGGACGGCGTAGGCTGCCCCGAGGAGCGCCCCGAGCAGCAGCCAGGCGAACGCGAGGCGGATCCAGCGCCGTGTCGGATTGGTGATGTGGGGCGTTCCGGAGGGCCGCGCGGCCGGCTCGAAGAGGCGGATCGCCGCCGCGAAGCCGCCGAGGGCGGCCGCCTCAAAGACGGTCCCGACCGCGCGCAGCACGACCGGGATGTCGTCGGCCGACGGGAACAACTCGGTGCCGAGCCAGCCGGCCGTCGTCAACGCCACGCCGGCTCTGTAGAGGGCCAGCAACGGATGGAAAGTGCGCTCGCGGGGGGCGCGCAGGATCAAGAAGTTCGGGAAGATCTTGAGCCCGACCGCCAGCGTGACCGGCACGACGAAGCCCCACAACTGAAGGTGGAGCAGGGCCTCGCCCAGGGCGAACGGCACGAGCGACTGGCCGCCGGCGAGCAACACGGAGGCGTAGACGTGCAGGAGGGTGGCGCCGGCGAACGCCGCGAGGGCGAACGCCGAGTACGAGCGCCACAGCGACCAGGGCTGGATGCTGCGACGCGAGCAGCGGATCAGCGGGTAGGCCGCCAGCCCCAGCCCGACCGGCCCGAAGACGCCGCTCGCGAGCAGCAGGGTGACTCGGAGCGGCGAGTCGCCGAGCGGCTGGCCGACGACGCGCAGGGCCACCCCGCCGACGAGCGCTACCGTCCCGACCAACAACGTCGCGGGCCGGTCCAGCGGCGAGGCCAGGAATCGCGGGAAGAGGATCCCGCCGACGGCGACGATGAACGGGGTCACGAAGCCGACGAGCTGGGCCTGTCCGTGGACCTGGACCAGGGCGAGCCAGGCGCCGCCGAGCGGCAGGCGAAACGCCAGCGCGAGCAGGACGGTCAGCCCGTACCCGAAGCCCGCGACGGCGCCGAACCCGAGGGCGAGACGGAGGAGCGGGGCGTACGGTCCGAGCCCGCTCACCGGCCGAGATGACGCGGCACTCCCGCCCGGTTGGAGACCACCGGCGGCCCGCGACGCGGACTGTTGACGGAACCCGACGTTCTGAAATCCGACCATGCTGCCCGGAATCGTATCGGCATGCAGGACGTTCCGGCCGGGTCGAGCGTCCCGTCGCGACCGGGACATCGGGCCATGCCGGGACCGGTCGCATGGCCGCACGTCGCTGGCAGGCCGTCGGGCGGCATCATCGCCGTCGTCGCCCGCCGATCCCCATCGGCAGTACTGACGCTCGTGAGCGGCACTTCGCCATAATGGGCGCGGCGTCCTTTGCCCTTGCCCTGGTCGACTCACGTCACGTGGAGGTGTCCGAGATGCCGCGTCCGCCGATCAACCCGAACCCCGTCGACTGGTCCGGCGAGAACCCGGGCATCACGCTGAAGTCCGGTCCGGACGGCGACACCACCTGCCTGGTGTCGTTCTTTCGGGTGGTGGTATCGCCACACGGCCCCGGTCACGCCGTTTTCGTGCTGACCGATCCGATGAACTCAGGCAGTGGCGAGGCGGTCAACGCCTGCTACACCGACAACGAGGCGCTCGCGCGCTACCTCAAGACGAGCTTCCTGGCGCACTTCGGGGCCTGGAAGGGCATCCCAGCCCTCGACGACCTGCCGATCCGGCCGGTCTCCTCGTTCACCCACGAGGGCGACCACAAGAGCGCCTGGACGGAGCGCATCACGGGCGAGGGGGTCGACATCACCCTCACCTGGAGCCAGCTCGAGGAGCCGTTCGTCGTCGAGTACCTGAAGGAGCAGTCGGCGACGGGCGCGCATGAGATGTTCTCGTTGTTCGTGCCGGCCCGGGCCGCCGAGGTGGTCGCCAACGGCGTGCGAGGCCGGGGCGTCCCGACGATCCGCGATCAGTTCGGCAAGCAGGGCAGCACGGCATTCCTGGCCTTCTCGGAAACCTGGGTCAAGGCTGGATAAGGATTGCGCCAACCGAGCGCGCCTCGCCGCCATTCCGGATGCCCGTCCGGCCGTCGTTGGGGTGCGGCAGGTCCGTGTATGACACGACGACGGGGCGGCCCGCCATGGCG
>JALYGH010000047.1 GCA_030777205.1 Chloroflexota bacterium | reverse complement strand
CTCCAGGCGCGCGAGCCCGCTGACCTCGGCGCCCTGGTCGGGCGGACCGGGCTCTCGGCCGACGAGGCAAGTGGCGCCGTCCGCGCACTGATCGAGCGCGGCGAGGTCGTCGTGCTCGATCAGCGCCGAGATGGTGCGCCTCGCCTCATCCCTACCACGCTGCTGGTGAGCCGGCCCGGGTGGGACCGGCTCGTCGACCAGGTTCGGAGCACGCTCGGCGGCTACCATCGAAGCTACCCGCTGCGTCGAGGAATGCCCAAGGAGGAGGTGCGGACGCGGCTCGGCCTCGATGCCCGCCTGTTCGTCCGCCTGCTCGATCGCGTACTCGCCGAGGGGCTGGTCGTCGAGGCCGGGCCGTTCCTGCGGCTCCCGGAGCACGCGGTCACCTTCACCCCCGAGCAGGAGCGGCAGGCCCGGCTGATCCTCGAGGCGCTGGAAGCGGGGGGCGCCTCGCCGCCGTCCCGCGATGAGGTCGAGGCGCGCTTCGGTGCCTCGCCCGAGCTGACCCAGGCGCTCCTCGACCGCGGCGACCTCGTCGAGGTGGCGTCCGACCTGGTCTATCCGCGCGAGGTCTATGCGACGATCGTCGACGAGGTGACGAAGACGATCCGCGAGCGCGGCCCGATCACCGTGGCCTCCGTCCGCGACCTGTTCGACACGAGCCGTAAGTTCGCGCTGGCGATCCTGGCGCACCTGGACGAGCGCAAGATCACGCGCCGCGTCGGCGACGAGCGGGTGCTGTACTGAACGTCTCGCCCGGCGAGTGAGAGGCGATCACGGTCGTTGGCAAGCGGTGGTCTCACTGCGGCGACGTGGGGGAGACGTCATGCAGGCCAAGCCGGAGCCCCAGGCACAGCCCGACGAGGGTGTCGACACCGGACGTGTGGCCCCAGGTGGCTGCCCGTCGAACGGCCGACTCCAGGTCGGTCCCGTCTCCGATCAGCACCGCGGCCAGGACATCCTCCAGGCGCTCCTCGATCAGCCCATTCGCGGCGTGGCGGACCCGCGCGATGGCGATATCAGTCGTTGTCCCCCGCGTCGCCACGACGACGGCGACGCCCAGGACGGGCTTGGCCCGGTGGCCGACGCGCTGCACGCCCACCAGGAAGCCGGCGAGGAGGTCGTCGCCGGACGGGGTGAGCCCGGGGCCAAGGCCCGAGAGGCGCGTCGCGGCCGTCTGGACTAACTGGCGGTCACCTACGCGCCAGCCGCGCACCAGCTCGGCGGCTGCCATGAGCGCACGGTGAGTGATTGGATCCGGCAAAGCTGGGACGGTACCGGGTCCCACAGAGGTGATGGCCGTTTGCCCGATTGCTCGGTCAAGCGGGTAGGTCGCGGGCCCGGCGTCACCCGCGCACTCTGCAACGAGTGACCGGACGAAGGGAAGGAGCGCGGCGAGCCCGCCGATCGGCGCCACGGCGGAAGCCAGCTCTTCTACACGCCGGAGGCGAACCAGCACTTCGTCAGCCGAGACGTCCGTCGCGCATACTCCGCGGCGGCGAAGTTCCAGCGCGGTACACCAGAGACGCACCGTGGACAGGTCGACGAAAACCAATGCCCCACCGATCGGCGTTGCGCCGAGGACGAGCCGGCCCGGCGTGATCGACCAGGACTGGCCCGGCGTCAGCCCGATCGACGGAAAGCCGGGTACCGGCTGCGCGGCGAGGACGACGGTAGATGGACCATTGCCGGCGTCGCGGCCGACGAGCCCGACGAGCTCGCCGTCGCCGAGCTGGAGGTTGAGCGCACGGTCGAAGACGCTGTGGATCACGCCGCCCGCATCGTTGGTAAGACGCCCGCGGGCGAGCCGGTCCCACGAGGCGGCACTCAGGACGGCCGGCGGCCGTGCTACCATCCGGTCACCGACTAAAACGCCAGCGAGGAGACCGCCGCCGTGGCGACCGAGATCCAGCCGACCGATACGCCAGCCGCCGACGAGGTCGTCGTCACCCGCGACGGCCCGGTCCTGACCCTCATGTTCAACCGCCCCCAGGCGCGCAACGCGATGACCTGGAACATGTACGAGCGACTGTACCAGACCTGCGAGGAGGTCGACGCCGACGACTCGATCCGCGTGCTGGTGCTGCGCGGCGCGGGCGGCAAGGCGTTCGTCGCGGGGACCGACATCAGCCAGTTCACCAAGTTCACGTCGGCCGAGGACGGGCTGGCGTACGAGCGCAGCGGGGAGCAGCGAGCCGGACGCCTCGCGTTGGTGAAGAAGCCGGTGATCGCGATGGTCCAGGGCTACGCGGTCGGCGGTGGATTCGCGATGACCGCCGCGTCGGACATCCGGATCGCCACCCCGGACGCCAAGTTCGGCATCCCGATCGCCCGTACCCTCGGCAACTGCCTGTCGATGGGCAACTACTCGCGGCTGGTCGACATGCTCGGGCCGTCGCGGACGAAGTACATGCTCATGACGGCGAGCCTGATCTCGGCCGAGGAGATGAAGATCGCCGGCTACGTCCACGAGATCGTCGAGCCCGACAAGATCGAGGCGCGCACGTACGAGCTGGCCGAGCAGATCGCGACCTACGCGCCGATCACCCTGTACGTCACGAAAGAGGCTGTCCGGCGCATCGCCGAGCAGCGGGTAGGCACGGGTGGTGAGGACCTCGTTGAGCTGACGTACGGCTCGCAGGACTTCCACGAGGGGGTCCGCGCCTTCCTCGAGAAGCGCAAGCCGAACTGGACCGGCCGCTAGTCGAGCCGACGGGCATGGCGCCGGGCATGGTCGTCTGTGGGGCCGGCCCGGCCGGTGCCGACGGTGTCGTGCGCGAGTTCACGGTGGCGACGTTCGTCGTCCATCGCGGGCGAGTGCTCCTGCTCTGGCATCCCAAGCACGCGATGTGGCTGCCACCGGGCGGCCACATCGAGGCCGGCGAGCTGCCGGACGAGGCGGCCGTGCGCGAGGTCCTCGAAGAGACCGGCGTCCGCGTGCGCCTCGTCGGCGAGCGGGGGCTGGACGTTGCCTACCCGTCCCAGCTCGTGCTGCCGTACGGCGTCCAGGTCGAGAACATCAAGCCCGGTGTCCAGCACATCGACCTGGTTTACTTCGCCCAGCCGATAGACGAGGCGTGCGAGGTGTCAGGTGAGTGCGCCGCGCGCGACCGAGCCGGTTGGTACGACGTCGCCGACCTGGCAGCGCTCGGGGCGAACGACGAGATCCGCGGCTGGGTGGCGAAGGCCACGGCGACGGTCGGCGACGAGATCGCCTCCGACGACGAGCACCCCACCCGTTGCTGAGGTGCTGGGCCCGGCCGCCGGCGCCGACACCCGCTGCCGAGGCGGCTTCAGGCGCTCGCCCGCGTGGGGCCCACGTCCTCGGCGGCCAGGCCGTCGTCCGCCAGGGCGCGCTCTGCGACCACGAAGAACGAGTCCACGTCGCCCGTTTCCTCCGTGTCCAGCGACACGACGTCTAGGTCGCCGCTCGGCCGCACACGCACCCATTCCCACGGCGACAGTGGCCCCTCCGCGAACAGCACCGCGGCGCCGAGCGTCGTCGCGAGGGCCCGGCCGACGGTGCTCGCCCCCTCGAATCCGCCGAACCGCCCTGCCAGCTCGTCGTCCCGCAAGGCAATCAAGAGCTGGAGCGGGAAGTCCCGATGCTGGCGAGTTCGCTCGATCAGAACGCGGACTCGGTCCGGGATCGAAGTCAGCGGCTCCACGTCGTCGAGGACGGCCACGGATTCGACGGGTACGCCGAAGGCGGCCGCGGCGGCGGCCCGCAGCGCCGGCTCCTCCACCCACCGGTCGAGCATCAGGTCTTGCCAGATCATCGCGCCAGTCGCCACTCGTCGATCGCGCGCTTCAGGCGCCGCGCGACCTCGCGGTCCTCCTCCGACACGCCCTCCAGGTCGAGCATTCGCTCTGGATCCATGCGAAGCTCCGGATCATTGTACAGCGCCAGCGCTCGGTACGGGCCCCGGCTCAGTCGGTGCAGCCCCGCGCCCTCGACCGGGTACAGCCGCCCGCCCGGCTTGAGGACGTAGGTCCGACGGTTCACGACAAACCGGTTGCCGTCGCGCCGCGCCAGGCCGGCGCGGATCGCGCCCAGGTCGGCCGCCACGTCCACCCAGGGCATGATCACCGTGTTCTCCGCCATGTGCCGCTGGCTGCGCCGCGTCAGACGCTCAGCATAGTGGCGCCGATCCGGGCCACGCGGGATGCCCTGCCGCTCGGTCGGGGCGTTCGGATTCGGCTCCTGTTCCACGCCGCGCATGGTATGCCGGCCGATCTGGCGGGTTCGAGTAGGGGCGGCTGTCGGCTTGACGAACGCCCGCGGCGGTCCCTACCATTTTCTCCGAGATGAACCGAGCAGTACGTCGCTAGCCATACCGGACCGCGGGTCCTCGGCCGACGTCTGCCTTCGATGCCCTGACGAGCTTACAGCGCAGGTCCCAGGCGGGCCAGTTCGGCTGGGCGATCCGCCTTCGTTGCCTCCAGGCGGGACGAGGAGCGGAACCATGACGACCGAAGCCCAGGCGGCCCCGGAGCCGTCCGGCGACCTGACCGATCAGCCGCACGGTGGCGCCACGAACGCGCCCGCTGGCGACCTCCAGACCGCGACCCAGGGCCGCGAGTACGCCCCCTACGACCCCACGTCGGTCGAGGACCGGCTCTACGCCGAGTGGCTGCGGCAGGGTCTCTTCAAGCCGAAGCCCTTCGAGGAGTGGGGCGACCGCCGGCCGTTCGTCTTGACCATGCCGCCGCCCAACGTCACCGGCGAGCTGCACATCGGCCACGCCCTCTTCGTCGCGGTCGAAGACCTGATGATCCGCTGGCACCGGATGCTCGGTGACCCGACGCTCTGGGTCCCCGGCCGCGACCACGCCGGCATCGCCGGCCAGCTCGTCGTCGAGCGCGAGCTGGCGAAGGAGGGCAAGACCCGCCACGACCTCGGCCGCGAGCAGTTCCTTGCCCGCATGTGGGACTGGATGGATCGCTACGGCAAGCGCATCCGCTACCAGATGTACCGCCTCGGGGCCTCGGCCGACTGGGACCGCGAGGCGTTCACGATGGACCCCGGCCCCTCGCGGGCCGTCCGCACGGCATTCGTCCGGCTCTACGAGCAGGGCATGATCTACAAGGGACGCCGGATCACGAGCTGGGACCCGGTCCTGATGACCGCCGTCTCCGACCTCGAGGTCGAGTACCGCGAGGTCGACGGCCAGCTCACCTACTTCAAGTACCCGCTCGCCCCGACCGGCGCGGCCGGTGAGGCGGAGTACATCGAGGTGGCGACGACCCGGCCGGAGACGATCCTCGGCAACATGGGCATCGCCGTCCACCCGGATGACGAGCGCTACAAGGCCCTGACTGGGCGCACGGCGATCGTGCCGCACGTCGAGCGCGAGATCCCGATCGTGGCCGACGAGGCGGTCGACCCGGCCTTCGGGACGGGCGCCGTTAAGGTCACGCCCGGCCACGACCCGACCGACTTCGAGATCGGCCAGCGTCACGGCCTGCCGATCGTACTCGTGATGAACCTCGACGGGACGATGAACGAGCACGCCGGCGCCTACCGGGACATGAAGACGGGCGAGGCCCGCAAGGCGCTGCTGCGGGAGCTCGAGGAGAAGGGGCTGATCGTCCGGACGGTGCCGCACCGGCACGCCGTCGGCCACTCGTTCCGCTCCGGCGCGGTCATTGAGCCGATCGTCACCGACCAGTGGTACGTCAAGATCCAACCGCTGGCCGAGCCGGCCCTCGATGCCGTTCGCGACGGCCGGATTCGGATCATCCCGGAGCACTTCACCAAGGTCTACTACAACTGGATGGAGAACATCCGCGACTGGTGCATCTCGCGCCAGTTGTGGTGGGGCCACCGCATCCCGGTCTGGTATCGCAGCGACGGCGGCGAGCCGATCGTGTCGGTCGAGGACCCGGATCCGGCCGACTACCCCGGCGTCACGCTGACCCAGGACCCGGACGTCCTCGACACCTGGTTCTCGTCGGGCCTCTGGCCGTTCTCGACGCTCGGCTGGCCGGACGATACCGAGGACCTGCGCCGCTTCTACCCCACGAGTGTCATGGAGACGGGCTACGACATCCTCTTCTTCTGGGTCGCGCGGATGATCATGCAGGGCATCTGGATGATGGACGACGTCCCGTTCCGGGAGGTGTACCTGCACGGCATGGTCCGCGTCGACGGCCAGAAGATGAGTAAGGTCAAGGGCAACGTCAAGGATCCCGTCGACCTGATCGAGCGGTACGGCACCGATGCCATGCGGCTGGGGCTGGTCGTCGGCACGACGCCCGGCAACGACGTCTCGATCTCGGACACGAAGTTCGAGGCGCAGCGCAACTTCGTCAACAAGCTCTGGAACGCCGGCCGCTTCATCCTGTCCAACGTGCGGGCCGAGGACCTGGACGCCGAGCGCGGGGCGGACGTCGCCGGCCTCAGCCTGGCCGATCGCTGGATCCGGAGCCGCGCCCAGCACGTTGGGGCCGACGTGACGCGCTTGATGCGCGAGTTCCAGTTCGGCGAGGCGGCCCGCGTCGCCCAGGACTTCCTCTGGGACGAGTTCTGCGACTGGTACCTCGAGATCGCCAAGATCCAGCTTCGCGAGATGGCCGGCGGGGCGGGCCGCCGGGCAACCGCCGCGACCCTGATCGACGTCTTCGAGCGGACGCTGAAGCTGCTCCACCCGTTCGCCCCGTTCGTGACCGAGGAGATCTGGCAGGGCTTCGCGCCTCCGCCCGGCGGGGGAAACGGCGCGACGACCGGATCGGCGGACGGGTTCCGGCGGACCTCGATCATGGTCAGCCCGTGGCCGGTGGCCGGCGCCCGCGACGCCGAGGCCGAGGATCGCTTCGGCGACATCGTCGAGCTGATCCGCGGCGTGCGGCGCACGAAGACCGACTACCGCGTCGGCGCCCAGCTCACGCCGGCAGTCGTCGAAGCCGGGCCGCGCGTGGACCTGTTCCGCGCCCACACGTCGGTGCTGCGGACGCTGGCCCGCCTCGACCCGGTGACCGTCGAGGCGCAGCTCGCCGAGCGGCCCCGCCGGGCCCTCAGCATCGTGGCCGGCGGCGTCACGGCGTACCTGCCGGTCGAGGGGCTGTTCGACGTCGCGCAGGAAACGGCGCGCGTCGAGAAGGAGCTCGCGGAGGCGGAGAAGCACGCCGAGCGGACGCGCGCTCAGCTCGCCCAGCCGAGCTTCACCGACAAGGCGCCGCCCCAGGTCGTCGCCCAGCGCCGCGAGCAGCTTGCCGAACAAGAAGATCGGGCGGCCCGCCTGCGCGACCGCCGCGAGACGCTGCGAGCCCTGGGGGCCTAATCATGCTCCGTCACGTCGTCGGTTGGATCGCGCCGGTCGTCGCCCTGATCGGGCTGTTCGTCGCCCAGGTCATCGCCCTCCAGCTCGGGGCGCTCATCGGGATCGCGCTCGTCCTGCTGGTCGGGCTGGCGGTTGGGGTGGCCGCGGAGATCCACGCCCGGCTCCACCCCGCCTTCGTCGCCGTCGAGGATCGCGCGGCCTTCACGCTCTGGATCCTGCCGGCCCTGATCGCCCACACGGTCGGGCTCGGCATCGTCGCCTGGCAACCGGACGACCTCATCCTGGCGAGTGGCCTGCCGCTCTTCGGGGCGGCAGTGGTCGGACTGGCCATCTTCGCCCAGGATCGCGAGCTCGAGCGGAGCGGTGACGAGGACGAGGCCGGCGGCTGGGCGAAGCAGCTCCTGACCCTGCTGATCTACCTGACCGCCTTCGGGGCGTTCACCGTGATCTACCAGACGAAGGAACGCAGCCTCATTAGCGCGACAAGCATAGCCATCGTGGCGGGGCTGTTGAGCCTCGTGCTGCTGCGGAGCACGGCCGCGCCCCGCCGGCGGACGATGCTGTACGCGCTGCTGACGGCGCTCACGGCCGGCGAAGTCACCTGGGCCTTGAACTACTGGGTCGTCCGCGAACTGGTCGGCGGGGCCGTGCTCCTGCTCTTGTTCTACGTTGTGGTCGGCCTGAACGAGATGATCCTGCGCGGCGACCTCACCCGGCGGCTGCTGGCGGAGTACGTCGGGGTCGGGATCGTCGGGTTCTTGCTGATCCTGTCGACCGGTCCCTGGCGGCCCTGACCTCCGCTCCAGCGGCGCCAGCCGTGGAGCGCGGCAGGCGCGGGACGTTCTCAACGCCACTCAACTGCGCGCATGAGCCTTTCTCAACGTTTACCCGGTATACTGCGCTCCGCGACTCGCCCCCGGTGGCCGGCCGTCTCGAGATCACGTGCGCGAGGTGTCTCCAGCGTGTCCACGATCAGCGTGGTTGGAACGGGCTATGTCGGTCTCGTCACGGGGGCCTGCTTCGCCGATCTTGGTAACCGCGTCACCTGCATCGACGTCGATGCGGCCAAGGTCGAGCTGCTGAAGAACGGCGGCATCCCGATCTACGAGCCGGGGCTCGAGGAGGTCGTCAAGCGGAACGTCCGCGCCGGCCGCCTCCACTTCACCACGAGCTACGCCGACGGCCTCGCCGACACGGAGTTCGTCTTCGTCGCCGTGAACACGCCGCCCGGTCATTCCGGCGAGGCGGACATGACGTACGCCCGCGCCGCGGCGCACTCGATCGCCGAGCACCTGCGGACGCCGGCGATCGTCGTGAACAAGAGCACGATGCCGATCGGGACCGGCGACTGGGTGGCCGGCATCCTGGCACGCTACGGGAGCGTCGCCGCCGCCGTCGTGTCGAACCCCGAGTTCCTGCGCGAGGGTTCGGCGGTCGCCGACTTCAACAGCCCGGACCGGGTGGTCCTCGGGGCCGACGACCGCGCGGCGGCGGAGCAGGTCGCCGAGCTGTACAGCCCGCTCAAGGCGCCGATCGTGATCACCGACCTGCGCACGGCCGAGATGATCAAGTACGCCTCGAACGCCTTCCTCGCGACGAAGATCTCCTTCATCAACGAGATTGCCTCGATCTGTGAGAAGATGGGCGCCGATGTCGAGCAGGTCGCCCACGGCATGGGCTTGGACGCGCGGATCGGGCGAGCGTTCCTCAACGCCGGCGCCGGCTACGGCGGCTCCTGCTTCCCGAAGGACGTGCAGGCGCTGGCCCACATGGCGGCGCTCTCCGGGTGCCATCCGCAATTGCTGCGGGCGGTGATGGAGATCAACCGCGACGCGCGGCGCAGCGTCGTGCTTAAGCTCCGCGCGGCACTCGGCACGCTCGAAGAGGCGACCATCGGCGTGCTCGGGCTCGCGTTCAAGCCGAACACCGACGACTTGCGCGAGGCCGCGGCGATCGAGATCATCCACCTCCTCCAGGGTGAGGGGGCGAAGATCCAGGCCTACGACCCGGAGGCGATGGAGAAGGCGCGGGCGCTCCTGCCGGGCGTCGAGTTCTGCAGCGACGCGTACGATACGGCACGCGGCGTCGATGCCCTGGTCCTGCTCACCGAGTGGAGCGAGTTCAAGAGCCTCGACCTGCCGCGGCTTCGCTCGCTGATGGCCCGGCCGGTGTTCGTCGACGGCCGCAACGTCTACGACCCGACCGAGATGGCCGAGCAGGGTTTCGCCTACCACGGAATTGGCCGAGGCAACCTGGTGCGAGAGTCGGCGAACGGCACCGCCCGCGCAATGGACGCCGTGCTGGTAGAGGCCGGATCCTCGTAACCAGCCCTTGGGCGTGATGGGTCGTCGACGCTCGAGGTCCCGTTTTCGACCCAGGTGCCGCCAACGCGCTGCCCTCGCCTGCAACCGGAGCGACGAGGACCGTCGCGTCAGAGGAGCGGGGCGGTATCCTTGACGACCCGCAAGCCGCGCGGGAGTTGTACCGGCGGCGGAGCCGGGCTAGCGGTTGGCCCTGGCCGCGGCAGGTCCTCGCGGCCGAGGGCGAGGCGGAACAGTCCCTCGGTCGTGGCGGCCGAGTCGTAGGCCAGGGCGCCGATGGCGGTCTGGGGACCGGCACCGGTCGGGGCCACGTCGCCGGTTACCCGCAGAAACTGGAAGACTTCGGCGAACATGTCGGCGTCGTCGCTCCAGTAGAGCGCGGCGGGGTTGGCGAAGAACGGCTTGACGTCGGACAGGTAGTAGCGGCCGCCGGTGCCGCCTACCAGGAGGTCGCTGAAGCCGCCGGGCGGACGGGCGACGACGGTCCACGTGACGCCGCAGTCGTCGCTGCGCTCGAGCGGGCGGGTGAAATTTGGCTGGCCACGTCGCGGCCGGCGATGCAGTTCGCGGCACAGCTTGCCTCTCCATCATCAAGGCGGAGTGGCGTATGCACTCTCACAACGGCGGTTGCCAGAGCCGCGCACGATCCCGCCGAGCAGTGGCTTTACTCACCACTACCGCGAGCCAGGAAATACAGAACGGGTCGTCTTTTACGGCCGGGCGGGGTCTTGTGCAGGCGCTACGACTCCTGTTGGGCATGCGGGGCTGGCCGGGCAAGCCCGGCTGCTCCCTCCGGCCGACCCTGCCACAATGCAGCCAGTGGCGGGCGCATGTCCAGAACGCGATACCATAGCAGGACGTCCTCTGCAGCGCGTCCTCGCGCATCAGCGCCAGGTACGGGGCGACGAACGCCCACTCGTCATCACTCACATCACTCGGGTACGGCTTCCGTGCCATCTGGCTCGCCTCCATATTCAAACCGTACGGAAGCACCCTGCCCAACTCCATAACAGCCTCAGGTCCTGCTCAGGCGGGATCGTCGGGCCGTCGGTACTCGCGCCGTGATGGTCCTGGCTCGACGGGCGCTGGATCGTACATGTCGGCGAGCGTACCGTCGGGATGGCCATTCGGCGAGATGCTCCGGCCTCGCGGGCCGGTCGGCAAGGCCCCGGGATGCCGGTGGGTCGTGCCCCAGTGCTGCCGCTGCGGGCGACGCGGCGGGATGCCCAGCATTCGGCCCAGGTCAGCGAGCGACTCCGTCACGTCGACGTGCGACCCGTCCGGGAAGTGGATCCGCGTCAGCACGGCCCGTCCCTCCGCGATGGGCAGCGCGTACGCCATGGCGCCGAGGTTGACGAGGCCCGTCACGGCGTCCTCGTCGTGGTCCGGCACCCGCAGCGTCAACTCCACGATCTGCCCGATATCTTCCGCCATGGACCGTCCCCCCTTGCCTTCCCGCCCGGCTGTAGCCTCGAAAGTGCCGCCCTTGTCGCCCATGGGGGCCGCCCGGAGCGATCGGGGCTCCCCCAAGGCATCGCTTTGCGCATGTATTCAGATCGTATCGTTTCCCGACCCGCGGTGGATACCGGACGCCCGACCGGCCCGTGAGGAGGCCCTTCAGCATCGCCCCTGCAGATGGCCGGCACGGTGACCACGACTATCCTACGGCAGGGGCGCGGCAGGGGCTATCGTGGCGGACCCGTAGCGTGACCCGTATCTCGAGCTCGGGGTCGAGCGCCGAAGCTGCGGCTGGGTTGGCTCCAGCTCGGCGGGCTGCCCGGTCCGCGTAGCCGGCACGCCGGCCACGGCTCGTAGGTTCTGGTCCGCGCTCCCGTCGCCCACCTCGTGCGCGGCTGGCGTACATACGGGTCGGGATGCGTGATTCCCCCGATGTTGCCTCGGCTGGCCACTGCTTACGATGAGGTGGGAGCAGGTGCACGGTGGGCGCAGGCCGGGGAGGTGCGGCCCGATGGTCAGGGCGCCGCGGTGCTCCGCGGCGCCCATGGGCGAGGCGGGCCCCGAGGTACCTGACGCGGGCATGACCGATCGCTGCGCGTCAGGCGAAGCGCATTGCGAAACTGCCGGCGGCACGCGTGATTTTCCGGCATGGCCGGGCGAGGTCACCTGATGGCTGGAGTCGCTGCCCGATCCGAGACCGTGCGGATCCGCGGATGCCGCGCGCTCGCCGGTGAGGACGACCGGCGTGCCGCCAGCAGGAACCTGCTGGCAGCGACCGCTCGGCCGCCTGGGGGGTTGGAGCATCCGCGGAGGGTGGCCCGGTCGAGACTGAGGTTGCTCGCCTCCGCCCTCCGCGGTGCCCCGTCGGCGCGCGACGACGACGCGTGGGCCGAGGAGCTGAGCGCGCTGCCGCTGGAATACTGGTCGCCGCTTCATGGAATCGGCGCGTGCGCGCCCTGACAGTGGTGCCCCGGCCCCGGAGCCCGCGGGACCACTCCGCGACCGTCTCGCGCTACGATGCCCGCAAGCTAGGCAGATGGGAACTCCGTACTGCGCGAGCGGTTCGGCGCGGAGGGCCGCACCATGGGCACGCTTCGGAGACTGGCTGTCCCCCTGGTCGTGGTCGCGGTCGCGGTCGCGCTGCGGTGTCAGCCCACGCCCGTCCCCTACCTGCTTACCATCGCGGAGCTGAACGGCATCCTGGGCGACGCCGGCCGGGCCCGGGCCCTGATGGTCCCCCGCGCCGAGGGCTGGCACCTGACGACCGCCGCCGCCATCGCCGACCGGGACGGTCGGAGCGCCCTCCTCCGCGTCCACGGGGCGAGCTTCGCGTCGACGGCCGAGGCGTCAAGCTTCTACCGCTCGGTCGCCGAGCGGCTCGGCCC
>JALYGH010000046.1 GCA_030777205.1 Chloroflexota bacterium | reverse complement strand
TCGTGGCCGGCGTGCGCGTCGCCCGGCCCGTGCTGCGCTCCGCCGTGGCCGGCGTGCGAGTCACGCCCGGCGTGCTCCGCGTCCCGGCCATGCCCGGCGTGCGCGTCGTGCGTCATCTCCGGGTGGGCGTGGACCGCGGTCGCCCCCAGCTCCTCCGCGACCGCGTCGGCAGGCCGGCTGCCCGGCGGCGGGCCGGTCACGCCGTGTTGATGAGCCGCTCGGTGATCGTCGTGCGAGCCGTGGTCGTGCATCGACGTGGCCCCCTTTCAGCCGCGACCAGCGACCGGCGATGCTCTCGCCGCCGCAAACGCTGTACCAAGTTGAGCATGGCGAGGGGAGCATGCGTGGCGGGTACGCTGACTCGCGCTTGGCGAGGCGGGTGATATGACGTACGCGGCACGCATTGGAGGGTCGGTCGCGTGGGGCGAGGCAAGGTCCGGGTCGAGCACGACGTCAAGGAACAACGGGAGGATCGTTCGACCGTAGGCGAGGACATGGTCCGGCACGGGACTTGAAGAGTGCTGAGTCCGTCCGGCGGTCGAACCTCCGCACGAGCGAATCGCTGGTTGGAGACGAGCAATAGGGCGAGTGATGGTTCACTCGGCGGACAGGGGCGGTCGGTCCATTTCCGCGGCCGTTCCGACCCCGATCCTGATCTCGCGGCGCACACGAACCGTCCTGCTGCTCGCCGCGTTCGCCGTCCTGGTCCTCCTGTTCTGGTGGTCGCCGAGCCTGCTGCCGCTGCTCCTGGCCGGGGCGACGCTGGCGCTGATCCTCTCCTTCCCGGTGCGACTGCTGGCGCGCATCCTGCGGCGCGGGTGGGCCATCGCGGTCGTCATCCTCGCCCTCTTGCTACTCGTTGCCCTCGCGCTCGTCACGCTCGTGCCGCTGCTGATCCGCCAGCTCGCGGAGCTGATCGTGGCCGCGCCCCAACTGGCCGCCGACGCGGAGGCGGGCGTGCAGGTCGCGATCCACAGCGACACCCTCAACGAGGCGGGCTTCGTCGAGGACCTGCTCGCGGCCGTGAAGGGGCGCACCTTCCACGCCTACCGCACTGAAGGCGCCGGCGGCGGCCACGCCCCGGACATCATCCGGATCGCCGGCGAGCCGTACGTGCTGCCCGCCTCCACCAACCCGACGCGGCCCTTCACGCACAACACGGTCGCCGAGCACCTCGACATGGTCATGGTGGCGCACCACCTCAACCCACAGGTGCCCAACGACCTGGCGTTCGCCGAGAGCCGGGTGCGGCCGGGCACCATCGCCGCCGAGGACGTGCTGCAGGACATAGGCGCCCTGTCGATCATGTCCTCCGATGCGCAGGCGATGGGGCGCATCGGCGAGGTCGTGGCGGTAGCGCAGCGGCGCGCCTACCCCGCCCAGGCGCCACCGCCAAGCGCACGGTCGCACGCCATCGCGCCACTTTCTCGCCGTCCGACTCGCGGTCATGGGAAGCGTACTCGTTCGGCCGTGGGCGGTACATCGGCGGTCTTCTAGCCACTCCGGTCCCCCTGGTGGCAGTCCTGTGCATGACGGGGGCCACGCGACATGGCACTAGGCCGCTACGTCGCGGTGTGCGCGGCGGCCGGTCCGTGCCACCGCGTCGATCAGGATCCGCTGCCCTGCTTGTGCTTGGTGATGCCGAGCGCCCCGTCGCCCTCGACGTAGGCGGCTTTGGACGTCCGGCGCGGTTCAACTCAATGCACTGCCCACGGTCAATCGGATTGTCGCAATCGTAGCCACGTCGATAGCGAGTGTGGCGGGGAGCGAACGAGCGTCAGGTCGGACCGCTCGCCACGGTGTGTACGTTGTCGTTGAGCTCGGCCTCGGGCTGTGGCCGGGCTCGGTCGCCGTCATCCCGACGCGATTCACACCCGCTCGGCAGTCGGCGGGGTGCTTCCTGCCCTCGACTCCGGCCTCTTGCCCCGGCACCCTCGGACGCCCGTGACGCACGGGCTCAGGACGGCATCGGCCGAACGAGCTCCCAGGCGCGGATGCCAGCGTCGGCCGGCGGACCGACCACGACCCGCAGCGCGGCGGGCGCAACCTCGAAGGTCGTCGGAGTTATGCCCACGGGGACTCCGTCCGCATGCACTGGCAGCGGACGATCGCGGTGCCGCACCGCCACGCGAAGCCAAGCGGCCCGTAATGTGAGCGCGTGCGCGGGCAGGGGCGACGGCCGTCCGCCCGCGATCAAGGCCAGATACACCAGCAGGCGCGGCAGGCCGGTGCGACCGAACACCGTGATGTCCAGCAGCCCATCGTCGATCCGCGCAGCGGGGGCGTTCGCATAGGCGGCGCCCACATACGGCCCGTTGGCGATGCTCACCGCCGGGGCGTGTGCCTGCAGCGTGCCCCCGTCGTACTCCAGGCGGACATGCGGGGTGCCGAGCTGCCGCGCAAATCGCAGGGCCGCGCGGAGGACACCGACGCGTGGACCGCCGCTGTCCAGATTGTCGAAGTAGCCAAACAGACCTGCAACCACGCCGACGCCCGCGGCCTCGAGGAAGTAGTGCTCGCCGACGCGGCCCATGTCCATGGCCAGCACCTTGCCCTCGGCGATGGTCCGCGCCGCCCCGGTCAGGTCCCTCGGGATCCAGAGCGTGCGGGCCATGTTCATGATGCTGCCGAGCGGCATGAGCGCGAGCACCGTGTCCGTGTTGGCCAATCCGTGCGCCACCTCGTTCACGGTGCCGTCGCCCCCGGCGACGATGACCAGCTCGCGTCGTTCCACCACCGCGCGCCGGGCCAGTTCGGTCGCGTGCCCGGAGCGCTCGGTCGCCCAGAGGTCGAATCGGATGCCCTCGGCGCGCAGCGCCGCCTGCACCTCGTCCTGGCCATTTGTGTTCGTGGCCAACCCGAGCTTGCGCCCCGCATGGGGATTGAACACCAGCGCCGCCGGCTGCCTCAGACGCCGGATGTCGCAGGTCCCCCACCGCCGAGCGGAGGCCGCGTCGGAGCGTCCCGGGCCGGACGTTGCTACGGACATGGAGGTCCTCCCCGCATAGTTCGGGCCTCGCCGTGTAGCGCTTCCGCGGCAGTCGGCAGGTGGCCGTGGTGGCCCGGATCTCGACGCGCTTGTTCCCGCTTCGGTCGGTGCAGCAGCTCGGCGGCGGGCCCCATCTCTGCGTTGGGAGGCGTACCGATGCTCACCCTTGGGCACTACTGGTGGGTCGTCGTCCTGCGCGACTTGCTCGCCGTCTTGTTCGGCGTGGCGGCCTTCCTCACGGCCGGGGATTACCCTGGTGTCGCTGGTCTTGTTCGGCGCGTATGCCCTGGTCGACGGCATCTTGGCGATCGTCTCCACGTTCCGGTCCGGCGAGTGGTGGCCACCGCTCTTGGAAGGCACGGTCGGCATCACGGCCGGAGTAGGCGCCTTCCTCTGGCCCGGCATCACCGCCCTCGCGCTGCTGTACCTCATCGCGGCCTGGGCCATCCTCACCGGCATCCTGGAGATCGTCGCCGCCATTCGGCTCCGCAAGGTGATCGAGAACGAGTGGTGGCTGGCCCTGGGCGATGTCGCCTCGGTCATACTGGGCGTCATCATGGTGGCCACCCCCGAGGCGGGCGCCCTGGGCCTGGTCTGGGCGATCGGGGCGTACGCCCTCCTGTTCGGCATCACGCTCATTGCGCTCGGCTTCCGCCTGCGTGGCCTGCGAGACCGGCCGGCCTCGGAAGGGCCAAGGGACGCGATTTGAACCGGCCGCCCCGGGAGTTGGGACAATCGGGGCGTGTACAGCATGAGCGAACGCCTTGAGATCCGGCCCGGCGCCGAGGTCTTCGGCGCGGAGGGCGTCATTGGCCGCGTGATCGTGAGCCCGGTCAGCCGTGAAGTGACCGCTCTGGAAGTCACGAGGCCGCTCCAACCGGCCGTTGTGCTGCCGATCGAGGCGGTGAAGGGTGCCGACCCGGACAGACCACAGACTGACCTCAGCTCTGCCGATCTTGATGCCCTTCCCGTGTGGGGGATGCGCCTTCATCGCCCCGCCGGCCGATTGGCGGTCGCCCACCGGCACCCCGCCGAGCACGACTTCTTCCCGGCGCTCGAGGCCGGCGCCCCGGGCTACCTGCCGAAGCACTCCGCCCCGGACGACGTCCTGATGAGCCTCGACGAGCAGGCTCGGTAATGGGCGCGGCGGATGGTCACTAGGCGGCGGTCGCAGGTTACCGACTTCGATCGTCAAAAATCATCAGGCGAGCCTTCCGGCGCATCAAAACGAGACGGTGTTGCACATCACCATCGCGCGTAGGGTCGCGCAGAAATTGCAGCAGCCGCGCGGCCGGGCCGGTCGGGCTCCACGACGCGGGTCCGGGCGCCGGAGACGCCTCGACGGGCGACTCAGACCGCGACGCTGGACTGGGCCTGGACCTCGCCGCTCTCGACGGCCCGCGCGATCGCGTCGCCGACCTCGTGGGTCACCAGCGCCCGCTCGCCGGCGAGCGCCGTGTCCGGCGTCCGCAGGCCTGCGTCCAGCGCCCGCTCGACGGCCGCCTCGACGGCCGCCGCCTCCCGCTCCAGCTTCAGCGCGTGCCGCAGCAGCATCGCCACGCTCAGGATCGTGGCCAGCGGGTTCGCCAGCCCCTTGCCGGCGATATCCGGCGCCGAGCCGTGGATCGGCTCGTAGAGCGACGTCTTGCCCTCGCCGAGGCTCGCCGACGGCAGCAGCCCGAGCGAGCCGCCGAGCATCGCCGCCAGGTCGGTCAGCAGGTCGCCGAACAGGTTGTCCGCCACGATCACGTCGAAGTCGGTCGGGCGGCGGGTCAGGTGCATCGCGCAGGCGTCGGCCAGCATGTGGCCAAACTCGACGTCTGGGTACTCCGCGGCCACCCGCTCGGCGACGATCCGCCAGAGGCGCGAGGTCGCCATCACGTTCGCCTTGTCGACCGACGTCACCGTCTTGCGCCGGCCGCGCGCCAGCTCGAATGCCGCTCGTACCGCCCGCTCAATCTCCTGCTCGGTATAGTAGGTCGTGTCGATGGCGGCCAGCCCCGCGGGCGTCTCGCGGATCTCCTTCGGCTCCGCGAAGTACGTCCCGCCGGTCAGCTCGCGGACGAAGAGCAAGTCCACCCCGCGGATGACCTCTTCTTTGAACGTCGAGTTCTTCACCAGGGCGGCGATTGTGCGGACCGGGCGGAGGTTGGCGTAGAGCCCCAGCTCCTTCCGCAGCGCCAGCACGGCCTGCTCCGGCCGGATGGTAGCCTTCGGGTCGTCCCACTTCGGGCCGCCGACGGCGCCGAGCAGGACGGCATCGCTCGCGCGGGCGCGGGCGAGCGTCTCGGGCTGGAGCGGGACGCCGAAGCGGTCGATTGCCGCCCCACCGACCGTCTCCTCCTGGAGCTCGAACGAGTGGCCGAAGCGCCGCCCGACCGCCTGGAGCACCTTCACGCCCTCGGCCACGACCTCCGGGCCGATCCCATCGCCCGACAGGACGAGAATCTTATAAGTCTTCGCCGGCGCTGACTCGGCCGCCATGCTGTTCTCCTCTACGACGCGCCGTCAGCCGGTGCGGAGCACAGATGACGACAGCACCGCTCGTCTTCGATTGCGTTGCGAAGCCCTCGCCCCAATACCTCTCAGTTGGAGAGGCGTTGGGGCGAGGGCCACTATCTGCCTACCGCCTTCTCGGTCAGACCGCCATCGGCTCCGGGATGCCCTTCATGATCTCGTGGAGGTCTTCCTCGAAGACCTCCTTCTTCGTGTCGGCGACCGCCTTGAACCGCTTGAACGCCTCGAGCAGGTCGTACGAGCCGAGCGGGTAGCCGATCTTCGCCAGCTCCACGCGCAGGGCGTGGCGGCCGGAGTGCTTGCCCATCACGAGCTTGCTCTCCTTGCGGCCGACGTCCTGCGGCTTCATGATCTCGTAGGTCGTCTTGTCCTTCAGCACGCCGTCCTGGTGGATGCCGGACTCGTGCGCGAAGGCGTTGCGCCCAACGATCGCCTTGTTCGGCTGGACGCCCTGGCCGGTGAAGCTGGCCAGCAGCTCGCTTGTCGGGTAGAGCTGGGTCGTGTCGACCTGCGTGTAGTAGTCCTTGTAGTAGTCCTTGCGGACGTTCAGGGCCATCACGACCTCTTCGATCGAGGCGTTGCCGGCCCGCTCGCCGATCCCGTTGATGCAGCCCTCGACCTGCCGCGCGCCGGCCCGGATCGCCGCAAGCGAATTGGCGACCGCCATGCCGAGGTCGTCGTGGCAGTGGACCGAGATGGTCGCCTTGTCGGCGTTGCGGACGTTGCCCCAGACCCCGGCGATGATCTCGCCGAACTCGTCCGGCATGATGTAGCCGCAGGTGTCGGCGATGTTGATCGTCGTCGCGCCCGCCTCGATCACCGCCGCGATCACCTCGTAGAGGTACGCCCAGTCCGAGCGGGTCGCGTCCATCGGCGAGAACTCGACGTCCGAGCAGTACGACTTGGCCCGCTTGACCATCGCGACGGCCCGCTCCTTGGCCTGCTCGCGGGTGAGGCGGAACTGCTTCTCGAGGTGGATATCGGACGTCGAGAGGAAGGTGTGGATGCGCGGGTTCTCGGCGACGCGGACCGCCTCCCAGAGGGTGTCGATGTCCTCCGGCACCGCCCGGGCCAGGCCGGTCACGATTCGCCCCTTGACCTCGCGGGCGATCCGCTGGACCGCCGCGAAGTCGTCCGGGGAGGCGGCCGGGAACCCGGCCTCGATTACGTCGACGTTCAGCCGCTCGAGCTGCTTCGCGAACTCGAGCTTCTGCTCGGACGTCAACGAGAAGCCCGGCGACTGCTCCCCGTCGCGCAGCGTGGTGTCGAAGATCAGGACCTTTTCCACGTTCGTCTCCCCGGACTTCTCAGTTACTTCTGGTTCTGGATGAACGGCATCATCGCCCGCAGCTCGGCGCCGACCTTCTCGATCGGGTGCGCCGCGCCCTGCGCCCGCTTCGCCTTCAACCGCGGCGCCCCGGCCACGTTCTCGAGGATCCAGGTGTTCGCGAACGTCCCGTCCTGGATCTCGCGCAGGAGCTGGCGCATGTTCTCCTTGACGTGCTCGTCGATCACGCGCGGTCCGGCGTAGTAGTCGCCGAACTCGGCCGTGTTCGAGACCGAGTAGCGCATCATGCTGATGCCGCCGCGGTACATCAGGTCGACGATCAGCTTCAGCTCGTGCAGGCACTCGAAGTACGCCAGCTCCGGCGGGTAGCCGGCCTCGGTCAGCGTCTCGAAGGCCGCCTGCACCAGGTGGCTGACGCCGCCGCAGAGCACGGCCTGCTCGCCGAAGTTGTCGGTCTCGGTCTCGTCCTTGATCGTCGTCTCGAGGATGCCGGCCCGCGCGCAGCCGAGCCCCTTGCCGTAGGCCAGCGCCGTCCGGAGCGCGTTGCCGGTCGCGTCCTGGTGGATCGCCACGAGGGCCGGCACCCCGTTGCCCATCACGAACTGGTCGCGCACCAGGTGGCCCGGGCTCTTCGGGGCGATCATGCTGACGTCGACGGTCCTCGGCGGCACGATCTGGCCGTAGAGCAGGTTGAAGCCGTGCGCGACCATCACGGTGTCGCCGTCCTTCAGGTTCGGCTTAATGTCGCGCTCGAAGATGTCGTGCTGGGTCTCGTCGGGCGTCAGGATCATGATGACGTCCGCCGCCGCGGCCGCCTTGTCTGCCGTCGCCACCCTCAGCCCGTCGGCCTCGGCCTTCGACCAGGATCGCGAGCCCTCGTACAGCCCGACGGTCACGTCGCAGCCGTTCTCTTTCAGGTTCAGCGCGTGGGCGTGCCCCTGGCTGCCGTACCCGATGACGGCGATCTTCTTCGCTTTGATCAGGTCCAGGTCGGCATCCGACTCGTAATAGACCTTCGGCAAGACAGTCCCCTCCTACGATACTTCGCGCAGCCGCGGGGTCTCGCGCGTCGCGAGCGCCTCGCGCCCCTTCTCCTGGCCGGCCATGACCCCGCGCGCCATCGCGACCGTCCCGGTCCGGACCGTCTCCTTGATCCCGTACGGCTTCAGCATGCCCACGATCGAGTCGATCTTGTCGGTCGGCCCGGTCACCTCGACCGTCAGCGAGCCCATCGCGACGTCGACGACTCGGGCGCGGTAGATGTCGACGACCTGCATGATCTCCGAGCGGAGCTGGGCCGTCTTGCTGGTCACCTTGATCAGCGCCAGCTCGCGCTCGAC
>JALYGH010000045.1 GCA_030777205.1 Chloroflexota bacterium | reverse complement strand
CTGGCACGGCAGGTTCGCCTGGATGGCGGCGTGGATTGCCGGGGCGCCCCATGGCCCGAAGATGTCCCGCGAGGTTGGCCCGTACACCCGGACGGTCGGCGTCCCAACGGCGGCGGCGAGGTGGAGCGGGCCGCTGTCCCCGCCAAGCACGAGGGCACACCGCTCGAACAGCGCGGCGAGCTGGCCGAGCGTCGTCTGTCCGGCGAGGGTGGGCGGGCGCGGCGCCAGCCCGGCCGCGATCCGCTCGACGAGCGCTGCCTCCGCTGGGCCACCGGTGAGCACGAGCTGGGCGCCGATCCGGGCGCCGAGCTGCCGCGCGACGGCGGTCCAGCGCTCCGGGAGCCAGTTCTTGACGTCCGCACCCGAGCCGGGGTGGGCGGCAATCAGGGGCTCACCGGGCGACATAATCCCCGACAGGATATCGCGAGCCCAGGCGCGCTCCTCGTCGGCGACGACGAAGCTCGGGGCGGTGGTCGGAACGGAGCTGGTGGCGTCGAGCACTCGCGCCGCGTGCCGGGCGAGCGCCAGGTTGGCCGTGACGGCGTGGATCGCGCCCGGCGGCGGCAGGGCATCGGTCAGGAACGGCGCGGACTCCGGGCTGGCGTAGCCGATCCGCCGCGGGATGCCGGCCGTCGCGGCCAGAAGGGCCCCCCACCAGTGGTCGGGCCGCAGGATCACGGCGATGTCGTAGCGCCGCGCCCGCAGTCGCGCCGCCTCGTTGAGGAGCGTGCGGTACGGCCCCCAGACCGTCGACTTCGGCCGGCGGGTGAAGCCCGGGAAGTCGCAGGTCAAGATCCGGCCGCGCTGGCCCGAGCGTCGGATCACCTCGGCGGCCCACGGCCCCACGAGCCAGTCGACCTCGGCGGAGGGCAGGGCCGCGGCGAGTAGGTGGCCGGCCGGACCGGCCAGAAGCGCGTCGCCGAGGTGATCGGGCCGAACGAGCAGGATGCGCGGGGTGCCAGATCGCCCGCCAACCGGCGCGACCTGCGTTGGCTCCCGGCGGGATTCCGGGCCTCTGCGCTGCCGGGCCGTGAGGAGGGCCCCAGCGAGCCGAAGCAGCGTCAGCCGGGTCCGCTGCCGGGCGCTCACGACACGCTCAGTCCGGGCTCGGCAGCGGTGCCAGCGCGAACGTCAGCTCCCCCTCGGCCGCGACCTTGCCGCCGACCGTCGCCCGTGCCTTGCCCTTGCCGATCGGGCCGCGGCGCGCCGTGAACTCCACTTCCAGCCGGAGCACGTCGCCCGGGGTCACCTGGGCGCGGAAGCGGCAGCCGTCGATGCCGGCGAAGAGCGGGATCTGACCCTTCATACTCTCGTCGGCGAGGAGGAGCACCGCGCCGGCCTGGGCCAGCGCCTCGACGATCAGCACGCCCGGCATGATCGGGAAGTCCGGGAAGTGCCCCTGAAAGAACCACTCGTTGACGGTGACGTTCTTCTCGGCCACGATCCGCTTGCCCGGCTCCGTCTCCAGGACACGGTCGATGAGCAGGAACGGGAAGCGGTGCGGGATCGTCCGCTGGATCTCCTGGACGTTCAGCACGCCCGACCTCCGAAACTGGCGCTGGTGTGGCCCCGTGACGGTACCATACGCCCCCGCTCGACGGCGCTGCGCGAGGCACAAGGACGTCGGTCCGCGGCCGTCACGGTGGCGTTTCGGTTTCGACGGGGCATCGAGAAATCGCCCAATTCCGCGCACGGCCCACGTACAATACCGTGGCCGCTCGACCGAGGTGCGGTAAGGAAGCCCGACGCGCCGTCGTCCGCAACCACCTTCCGTCAGGTTCGTTGTCAGAGTGCGAGCCACGGAGGTGGTGGATGACCGCTGGGGAGCTCATGGTCGCCCAACGGGTAGAGGCCCGCGAAGAGCTCGACTTCGACGAGATATTCGCGACCTACCAGGAGCGTATCTACAACTGCATATACCGACTCGTGGGCAACGCCGAGGAGGCGCACGATCTGACGCAAGAGACCTTCCTGCGGGCCTACACCGGACTGTCCAAGATCGAGGGTGAATTGAAGGTGGGGCCGTGGCTCTACCGAATCGCCACGAACCTCTGCATGGACCAGCTTCGGCGGCGGAAGCTCATCCGCTGGGAGCCGTGGGACGCCTTCGTCTCGCTGTTTCACCCCAAACAGGTCGCGCGCGACAATCCGGAGCAGGATGCCCTTCGCCAGGAGTCGCGCGACCTGGTACACCGCGTGCTGCAAGAGCTACCGCCGCGGTACCGCATCTGCCTGGTGCTGCGGGAGTACAACGGCATGTCGTGCGAGGAGATCGGCGAGGTGATCGGCAGCTCGCGTTCGGCCGTGAAGTCGCTGCTGTTCCGCGCCCGCGAGGAGTTCCGCGAGGTCTACGAGCGCCTCGGTGGGACGGAAGGGGGTGCCGAGCCGCTATGACGTGCGACCGTCGCCTCCTGTCGTCGTACCGCGACGCCCAGCTTTCGGCCGACGAGCGGTACCTCGTCGACCGGCACCTTAGGGAGTGCCCGGAGTGTCGACGCGACCTCCAGGGCATGGTCCGGATCGGACAGGTCATTCGCTCGCTGCCGTGGGAGCCCGCGCCGGCGAGCATCGGCCGCGAGGTGCGCCGCAAGATTGCTGAGCGCGAGGCGGCCCGCCGGCGGCCGCTGCCACTGGGCGGCTACGCGCGGGCGTTCGCACCGGCCGCCGCGTTCGCCAGCGTTGCCGTCGCCCTGTTGATGGTGCTTCGCCCCGGTGTCGTCGAGGGGCCGCTCGGGCTGTCGAGCCCGGCCGTGGTCGCGTCGGCGCCCGCCTCGGCGGCTTCGCGTCCCGTCGCGTCGCAGTCGGCTGCGCCGGGTGACGTGCCCGTACCGCCCACCGGGCGGCCGGGGAACCCGATCTCCGACGTCGCCCGGGCCACTGCATCGGGCGCCGCGAGTGCCAGCCTGCCGGACAAGACGGCCGCCCCGAGCGCGCCGACCGTCCCGTCGCTCGCGTCGACCCTCACGACGCCGGACGCCGAGCCGGCGCTGGCGCCGCCAATCAGCCGCCTCATCGCCGCCCGCCCGTCGCTCGGTCAGCAGCTCGGGCAGCCGCAACCGGGCAGCAGGACGGTGACGCTGCTCGAGCAGTCGTTCCAAGGCGGGCTCGCCATTTGGCGCAGCGATACCCGCGAGATCTACGTCCTCCGGCGCGAGGGAGGGACGTGGGCGCAGTACAAGGACCAGTCACGCCCGGGCGCGAAGATCACGGTCGACGTGCCGCCGCCACCCGGTGCCCTCGTGCCGGCCGGCGGATTCGGGGCGCTCTGGCTGGCGAAGCCGGAGGTCAAGTCGAGGCTCGGCTGGGCGGTGTACGAGCCGCGTGGCTCGGGCGGCACGATCCAGGCTTTCGAGCACGGCCTGGTCGTCTGGAGCCCGCACGGCCTCCTGTACGTGCTGACCGAAGACGGGCGCTGGCGGACGTTCGCGGACGCCTCGCCGGCGTAGCCGCGGCCCCCGCCCCGTCGTCCGCTCCCTTCCCGGTACTGCCATCGCTCGGCATCCCCACAACCGGCCTCCCACTGACGTCCCTCATCGAGGAGGAGCGCCTTCCCCGGCCGGGAGGGCGGGTTCGCCCTCGATGGGGGACGTTCGGGCAGGGGGTGAACGGTGATAGGCCGCTACGCGTGGGGCGGGCGGCGGCGATGGTATACTCCACGACCGTGGCGACGCCGACAGGGCAGGCGAATCTGGGGGGCGAGGGCTCCGTGAACAGTCCATCGGCGACGTCGCAGGCACACGTCGTCGTCGGCGACAGCCGCTACCCGATCCCGCCCCACGGCCTCCGCATCGGCCGCGCGCCGGACAACGACGTGGTCCTTCCGGACCCCAACGTCTCCCGCCAGCACCTCGTCATCTGGGCCACGCCCCGCGGTGCCTTCCTGCGCGACCTCGGTAGCCAGAACGGCACCTTCATCGGGAGTCGGCGCGTCGGCAAGGGCCCGGAAGTGATCCCGCGCGGCGCTCGCTTGCGCGTCGGCACGACCGAGATGCTCGTGGACGGGCGCGGCAGCGGCGCGGCGGGCGGTCCCAGCGCTCGCAGCCCCCGACAGATTGTCCTGCTCGTCGCCGGCGTGTTCGCGGCGGTCATCTCCGTCCTGTGGGCGAGCGGCTTCGTCGCGGTCCAGGTCGTCTCCGACGGCACCTCGGCAGCCGGGGTGAAGCCGACCGCCGCACCGGTGGTGACCTCGGCGGCCCAGGGTGTTGCCGCGATCGGGTCGGCGGGCCCGACGGTTGCCACCACCCCGGCCGTCACGCCGCCGGCGGCAGCGGCCGCGGGAATCAATGTGCCCGAATCCGCGCCGACCGCCATCGCGCGGACTGGCGGGCGCGACCCGGGCCTCGTGCGGGCGCTCAATGCCTCGGTTCGCGTCGTCGTGCCGCTCGGCTCGCAGCGACAGGCGAGCATCGGGTCTGGGACGGTCGTCTCGACGCGCGGGCACGTCTTGACCAACTACCATGTGGTGGTGGACGAGTTGACCGGCCGCCTGGTCAACGGCGGGGCCGATGTCACGATCGCGGTGCCCGAGCGCGAGAGCGAGCCGGCCCAGCCGAAGTACCGCGCGCGCGTCGTCGAGGCTGATCCCCAGCTCGACCTCGCCCTGCTCAGAATCGACCGGCTCCTCGACGGACGCCCGGCGCCGCCGGACCTCGGCCTCACGCCCGTGCCGGTCGGGAACTCCGATACCGTCCAGATCGGCGACACGCTGACGATCATCGGGTATCCCGGCCTGGGCGGCTCGAGCTTGACCGTCACGCGCGGCATCATGTCCGGGACGTATCGGTTGCCGAACGACCCCGGCACGTTCATCAAGACCGACACCGAGATCAGCCCGGGCAACTCCGGCGGCACGGCGATCAACGCCGAGGGCGAGCTGATCGGCATCCCGACGGCCGGCCGCTTCACTCGCGACACCGTCGGCAAGCTCGGGCTCCTGCGCCCGGTCAACCAGGCGAAGGCGTTGATCGACAAGGCCAACCAGGACCGCTGACGGAGCGATCCGGCCACCGGGCCGCTGGCAGCCGGACGGTCGGTACAGCGGGCGCGGGCCGCGCTGCGGAACCGAGCGCGGTTCAGTAGCGCCCTCCGATGGAACTTCCTCGCCGCGGCGACCTGGCAAGGAAGGTGCACGATGAAGCACCGGAGCCGCGATCTGGGAGGATGGCCAGATGGCGCACGCCGATGACCGCCACGACCACGACGGGCACGCCCACGGTCGGAGCCAGTTTGACGGTCATCGACACGATCAGGACCGCCAGCACGGCCACGGGCACAACGGCGGTCGCGCTGACGGCCACGGGCATGACCACGGGAGGCTCGGCTGACTGACCGGTCTCCTCGGCGGCCACAGCCACGACGCGGCCGACAGCGTCGACGACGCGCTCGAGGGCTCTGCGGAGGGCATCCGGGCCGTCAAGCTCTCGCTGGTCGGGCTCGGGGTGACGGCGGTACTCCAGTTGGTCGTCGTCGTGTTCAGCGGGAGCACCGCCCTGCTGGCGGACACGATCCACAACTTCGCCGACGCCTCGACCGCCATCCCGCTCTGGATCGCCTTCTCGCTCGGGCGGCGGCCCGCGAACCGGCGCTACACCTACGGCTACGGGCGGGCCGAGGACCTGGCCGGCGTCTTCGTAGTGCTGATGATCGCGGCCTCGGCCGCGTTGGCCGGCTGGGAGTCACTCCGAAGGCTGCTCAACCCGGCGCTGATCCAGCACCTCGGGTGGGTCGCCGCCGCGGGCCTGATCGGCGCCCTCGGGAACGAGATCGTCGCCCAGTACCGCATCCGGACCGGCGAGCGAATCGGGAGCGCGGCGCTCGTCGCCGACGGCTACCACGCCCGCACCGACGGATTGACCTCGCTCGCCGTGCTGCTCGGCGCCGGCGGCGTCTGGCTCGGCTTCCCCCAGGCCGACCCGATCGTCGGCCTGTTGATCACCGTCGCCATCCTGTTCATTCTCAAGGATGCCGTCGTCCAGATCTGGCAGCGCCTGATGGACGCCGTCGACCCCGAGCTGCTGGAGCAGGCCGAGGCGGCGGCGCGGAAGTGCGAGGGCGTCCAGGCCGTCACGGCCGTCCGCGCCCGCTGGATCGGCCACGCGATCCACGCCGAGGCGCAGATCGTGGCGGACGCCGACCTGATCCTTGCCGATGCCCACGCGGTCGCCGAACGGGCGCGGCACGCCATGCTGCACGCCGTCCCCCGCCTCGCCGACGTCACCGTCCACGTCGACCCATGCGGCCACGACGGCCGCGATCACCACGTCGACCTCGCCCGCCACGACAGACGGACGCCGACGCGCGCCCGGTAGGCAGAATGCCGGGGCAACGGCCAGTCACGGCAACGAGGAACAACGTCGCCGGGCCACACGCGGGAGGTGATGCGGGCGCGGGCGTCCGGTGGGGTCCGCGCCGCGCCCGGTCGAGGTGGCCGACCCATCAATGATCCTGCATGGATGTGCTACCCTCATTTGTAGAATCCGCCCGGCGATGGGGGAGCCGCGCCTCGTGAAGGCCCGCGACAACGTGACTCGGTATGTGCCGGTCGACCGCGCGGACGCCCCCGTTCCGGACGTCGCGCCTCCCCAGATCCCGGCCAGACCGACTGCTGGCGCCGCCCGCCGCTTCCACGGCGAAAGCCAGCGCTCGGGCACGAATCTCGCCACGCGTGACCAGGTAGGGTAGCGCCTGCAGGCGGAGCGCCTTGAGGATGAGATGGGCATGAAGACAACCAATGGCGGCGCGCGTGGCGGTCCCGGCAGCCGCGCCATCGCGAAGGAATCACGACAGTCCACCCCAACTGCGACTGCTGCGCGGAAAGGTGCCGAGAAGGCCGCCGAGCGGAACGGGCGTGGCGGCGCGGCGCGGGCGGAGGCTGACGGCGCCGCGGTGCGCGACCTGCGCGAGCGGCCCGAGTCGCCGGGGACGCTGATCGATTTCTACCGCCAGATGCTCCTGATCCGCCGCTTCGAAGAGAAGACCGGCGAGATGTACACCCGAGCCAAGATCGGCGGCTACTGCCACCTGAACCTCGGCGAGGAAGCGACGATCGTCGGGGTGATGTCGGCGCTCGAGGCGCGCGACTACATCTTCACCAACTACCGCGAGCATGGCTACATCCTGGCTCGGGGGGTCGACCCGGGCCGCGTGATGGCCGAGCTGTTCGGCAAGGAGACCGGGGTCTCGCGGGGGCGGGGCGGCTCGATGCACTTGTTTGACGCCAAGACCAACTTCCTGGGCGGCTACGCGATCGTCGGTGGGCAGCTCCCGCTGGCGACGGGCGCCGGCCTGGCCATCGCCCACCGCAAGGAGGACGCGGTGGTGATGTGCCAGATGGGCGACGGCACCACCAACATCGGTGCCTGGCACGAATCGCTCAACATCGCCGCCCTCTGGAGCCTCCCGGTCATCTTCATGATCGTCAACAACAACTACGGCATGGGCACCACCGTCGAGAAGGCGTCGGCCGAACCGGACCTCTACAAGAAGGCCTGCGCCTACCGGATGCGCGCGGAGCGCGTTGACGGCAACGACGTGCTGGCCGTCCGCGACGCGATGCTCCGCGCCGTCGAGGCCGGGCGGGGCGAGAAGGTACCGTCGGTGCTCGACGTGGCGAGCTTCCGCTGGCGCGGCCACTCGGTCGTCGACCCGGACCGCTACCGCTCGCGCGACCTGGTCGAGCAGGGCCGTGCCCAGGACCCCATTCTGGCGTACGCCCACCGACTCCAGGAGGCCGGCCTGCTGGACGAGGCGGGCCTGCAGTCGGTCGCCGACGAGGTGGACGAGATGGTCGAGGCGGCCGTGCGCTTCGCCGACGAGTCGCCGGACCCCGAGCCGAAGGATCTGTTCGTGTTCGACTACGCGACGGACGTCCCGAACGTCGACCGCACCTT
>JALYGH010000044.1 GCA_030777205.1 Chloroflexota bacterium | reverse complement strand
GGCAGGATCGGCGCCGAGACGCCGGCCGGCAAGACACCCTTGACGGCCTTGCCGTCGATGACGCCGCCGCCGTACTCCTCGATCAGCTCGCGGAACGTGACCGAGCCGAGCGGCAGCTCGTAGTTGCCGGGCCTGTTCACCCGGCCGGAGAGGCAGAAGATCTTCGGGCCGGTGTTGCGCGGCGGCACGCCGATCGTCTGGTACCACGCCTGGCCGTGCTTGATGATGTGCGGCACGTTCGCGAGGGTCTCGACGTTGTTGACGCAGGTCGGGCGGCGATACAGGCCCTCGACGGCCGGGAACGGCGGGCGCGAGCGCGGCATTGGCCGGCGGCCTTCGAGCGACTCGAGCAGCGCCGTCTCCTCGCCGCAGATGTAGGCGCCGGCGCCGCGGAAGACGTGGATCTTGATGTTCACGCCGGTGCCGAGGACGTTCGACCCGAGCAGACCCGCCCTCGTCGCCTCGGCGATGGCCGCTTCGAGGCGGTCGGCGGCGACGACGTACTCGCCGCGGATGTAGATGAACGCCTCTTCCGAGCCGATCGCGTAGGAGCCGATCGCCACACCCTCGACGAGCATGTGCGGCTTGATCTCCATGATGTCGCGGTCCTTGAACGTGCCCGGCTCGGACTCGTCGGCGTTGCAGACCATGTACTTCGGGCCGGCGACCTTCGGGACGAAGCCCCACTTCACGCCGGCCGGGAAGCCCGCCCCGCCGCGGCCGCGGAGACCGGCCGTTTTGACCTCCTCCGTGACCGCCTCGGGCGTCATGTCCTTGACCACCCGCTCCCAGCCCTGGTACCCGCCCTCGGCCCGGTACTCCTCCAGCATCATCGGCGTGGTGCGGCCGGGATGGGGGATCAGGAGCGGCTTGTAGGCGGCGCGGATCTCGGCCCGCGCTCGGGCCTCCTCCTCGGGGGTCAACTGCTCGGGGGGCGCCTGCTGCTCGATCATCGGGCTCTCAATCCAGTTCTAGAGCGTTCTAGAGCGCCGTCTGGGGCGGGCCGTCGTTCGCCGGCTGGTCGGCCGGGCGCGATTCGGTCGCGCGGGGATCGCTCCCGGGCGCCGCCACCACGGGACGCGCCGGAGCCGAGGTGCGGCCGTTGCCACCGCCCGTCCTTAGCTCGTGGATCAGCGCCTCGGTCGCCTCCGGCGTCAGGTGCTCGCGATACTCGTCGTTCAGCCGGCACATCGGCGCGCGGTGGCAGGAGCCGAAGCACTCGGCGGTGCGGACCAGCTCAACGCGGCCATCCGGCATGATCTCGCCCGGCCGGATCCCGAGCCCGTCCGCGAGCTGGGCGAGCAGCCGCTCGGCGCCGCGCAGCGCGCAGGGAAGCTGGACGCACACCTCGACGACGACCTCGCCGCCGGGCCGGGTCTTGAGCATCGAGTAGAAGGTGGCCAGCTCGTTCGCCTGGGCATGCGAGACGCCGACTAGCTCGGCCACCTCGGCGATCGCGTCCGGCGGCAGCCAGCCGACCTCCCGCTGGGCGAGCTTCAGCGACGGCAGCAGGGCCGTGCGGCGCTGGGGGTACTTGCGGACTTCGGCCGCGATCCGCGCGCGGGTCTCCTGGCTTAGCATCGAATCGGCATGCACCTGGTTTCTACTTAGCGGTCCACGTCGCCGAGCACCGGGTCGACGCTGGCGATGACAACGATCAGGTCGGCAAGCTGCCCGCCCTCGGCCATCAGCGGCATCACCTGGAGGTTCGCGAACGACGGCCCGCGGTAGTGGACCCGGACGGGCGTCCCGCTGCCGTCGCTGACGATGTAGAACCCCAGCTCGCCGCGCGGGGACTCGACCGGCACGTACGCCTCGCCGGCCGGCGGCTTGATGCCCTCCGTCCACAGCTTGAAGTGGTGGATCAGCGCTTCCATCGACTGGCCGAGCTCGTCGCGCGGCGGCGGCGCCACCTTGCGGTTGCTCGTCTTGACCGGCCCGCCCGGCATCCGCCTGATCGCCTGCTTGCAGATCTTGACGCTCTCGCGCATCTCGGCGACCCGGACCTTGTAGCGGTCGTAACAGTCGCCGTTCGTGCCGATGATCGCGTCGAAGTCGTACGTCTCGTAGCCGAGGTACGGGTTCGTCTTGCGAAGGTCGTGCGGGACGCCGCAGGCGCGCAGGATCGGCCCGGAGACCCCGAGGCGGATCGCGTCGTCCGCCTCGAGGATGCCGATGCCGACCATCCGCTCCTTGAACAGCGGGTTTTCGGTCAGCAGCGCCTCGTACTCGTCGATGCGGGCCGGCATCTCGTCGAGGAGCTTGTCGCAGGCCGCCAGCCACTCCGGCTCGAGGTCGTCGGCGAGCCCGCCGGGCCGGATGAAGCTGGTCATCATCCGCGCGCCGGACATCCACTCGAAGAGGTCGAGCAGCTTCTCGCGCTCGCGGAAGCAGTACATCAAGATCGACGTCGCCCCGAGGTCGAGCCCGCCGGTCCCAAGCCAGACGAGGTGCGAGTTGATGCGCGTCAGCTCGGCCAGCAGCACCCGAGCCACCGTCGCGCGCTCCGGGATCTCGCAGTCGAACAGCTTCTCGATGGCCAGGCAGTAGGCCAGGTTGTTGCCGAGCGGATTGAGGTAATCCATCCGGTCGGTCAGCGTCAGGCCGTGGAGGTAGGACTTCGCCTCGAACGTCTTCTCGATGCCCGTGTGCAGGTAGCCGATGATCGGCTTGCAGGTGACGATCGTCTCGCCGTCGAGCTCGAGCTCCAACCGCAGCACGCCGTGGGTCGACGGGTGCTGCGGCCCCATGTTCATCTTGAGCAGCTCGCGCCGCGGCTGCGTGATCCCCTGCTCGGTGGTCACCTCGGGATTGGTCGAGCGCTCGATGAGCCGGCCGTGCTCGTCCCTGGCGCCCGCGGGCACCGCGCTGCGCTCCGTCTCGATCGTCATCGCTAACCCCTCCGGTCGCCGGTACCGTAAACGGCGCGGGTGACCGTGAAATCGACCGGCTCGCCGCCGACCGGATAGTCCTTCCGCAGCGGGTGGCCTTCCCACTCGTCCGGCATCATGATCCGCACCAGGTTTGGGTGCCCCTCGAACGTGATCCCGAACAGGTCGTACACCTCGCGCTCGTACCAGTTGGCGCCCGGGAACAGGTCCGTGATGCTCGGGACGGTGTCGTTCGTCTCGACCTTGATCCGGACCCAGCGATGCTCGGCCATCGAGTACAAGAGGTACTGGACCTCGAAGCGCGGATCGACGCTCGTGTCGTCAACCGCGGTCACGTCGATGAAGCGGATGTACCCGAGGTCGTCGCGCAGGCGCCGCATCGTCGCCAGCAGCTCGTCGGGAGCGACCCGGATCGACGGGATACCGTCGCGGGTGACGCCCAGCTCGGCCGTCGGGAAGGCGGCCTGGAACGGGAGCAGCGGCGCCGGCAGCGGCGGGGCCGCCGGCTCCTCGGGTGCCTCGGGCGGCGTCGCGCCGGGGGGCGTCGTCATGCTCAGCGGTTCCCCTTGCCGATCTCGGCCTTCAGCTTGAGGATGCTGTCAATCAGCGCCTCCGGCCGCGGCGGGCAACCGGGCAGGTAGATGTCGACCGGCACGACCTTGTCGACGCCCTGGACGAGCGCGTAGTTGTTGAAGACGCCGCCGCAGGAGGCGCAGTCGCCCATCGCGATCACCCACTTCGGGTCCGGCATCTGGTCGTACACCTCGCGGAGGACCGGCGCCATCTTCTGCGACAGCCGGCCCGAGACGATCATCAGATCGGCCTGGCGCGGGCTGGCGCGGAAGACCTCCGAGCCGAACCGCGCGAGGTCGAACCTCGACGCCGTCGTCGACATCATCTCGATGGCGCAGCAGGCCAACCCGAACGTGACCGGCCAGAGCGACGTGTCGCGGCTCCAGTCGGCCAGCTTGGATAGGAAGAAGCCCGGCGACGCGTCCTTCTCACGCTGGGCCGGGGACGGGTCGAGGACCGGGAGGTGCATACTCATGGTGCTATCACCGCTCTAGCTGGGCTATCGCCAGCGCATTGCGCCGCGAGCGCGGGCGTACATGTAGCCGACGCCGAGCACGGCGAAGAACCCGCCGACGACCGCGATGCCGTACCACTTCAGCTCGCGCGCGAGGACCGCCCAGGGATAGAAGAACAACGCTTCGACGTCGAACACGAGGAAGAGCATCGCCACGAGGGCGAAGTGGATCGGCCAGCGGTGCTCGGTCGTCTCCGGCTCCGAGACGCCGCACTCGTACGGGCGCTCCTTGACCGGGTTCGGATTGAAGGGCGACAACCGGCCGGAGATCGCGACGATGACCGCCACGATGGCCGCCGCGAGCAGGAGGTAGATGAAGAGCGCAGAGTAATCAGCCACGGGAGAACCTCGAGACTGGCTCGTCGGGGCGCCATGCGCGGCGCTTTCGGTGCGGCCAGTATTCCCCCGGCGCCACGCCGCGCCCAAGAGACGCCTGGAAAGCCCCGTCGTCTGAGCGACGCGCGCAGTATAGACGCGCACGCGACGGCCAGCAACCGCCTAGAGTATATCATCCCCGGCCCGAACAGCCGTTCCGCGCCGGGACGCTTGTCGACCGGGCGGGACTCGCCGGTCATCATGCTCTCGTTGACCTGGCTCTGTCCGTCCTCGACCACGCCGTCGCTCGGGACCTGCATTCCCGGCCTGACCAGCAGCAGGGCGCCCGGCCGGGACTGGTCGACGGGCACGACCTCTATCCGGCCGTCGGCCAGCCGCCCGTGCTCGGCGTGCGCCATCGCCGGGTGGGCGTGCGCGGCAACCGCCCTCAGCTCTTCGGCTACAGCGGCGGCTGGTCGGTTGCCGGGTGGCAGGCCGGCCCCGCCATGACGGTGGGGCGGCGGGGGATCCGCATGCGGCGTGTGGTCGTGCGTCGACGTTGCCCCTTTCTGCAGCGTCCGTCGATCACGTGTGCGGGCTCCCGTTGCACACGCTGCGCCACGGCGAGCGTGGCGGGGGCCGTCACCCGCGCGCCCTAACGACGGTGTGCAGGAGTATCCTGTTCCGCACCGGGTTGGCAACCGGGCGTGACGCGCGGGAGGGCACGGCACGCGCGGCCGCGTGCGCGACGAGACGATCGCTCGGTGGCGGCGAGGACGCCGTCGCGGCACGAGACTTGTAGACCGATCGCGTCGTCGCCAGGGTGAGTTCACGGGGAACGGGCCCACGCGCGGTGTCGGTGCGGGCCCCATGGGGAACGGACGACTGCACCGACTGGTCAGGGGCACCGGACCAACGCGCTGCCGCGCTCCTTCCTGAGAATGCGGCCAACGGTTGAGGCTAGCTGAGTCGTCATGGCGGCGAGGCTGCCAGGGGGTGACGCGGTGAACCGGGACAGCCACTCCGCTTCCACGACCGGCGTGACGCCGATCCCGATCTCACCGCGCGGGCGCACGGTCCTGGTGCTCGTCGCGTTCGCCCTCCTGATCCTGCTGTTCTGGTGGTCGCCGGGCCTGTTGCCGCTGCTCCTGGCCGGGGCGACGCTGGCGCTGATCCTCTCCTTCCCGGTGCGGCTGCTGGCGCGCATCCTGCCGCGCGGGTGGGCCATCGCGGTCGTCATCCTCGCCCTCTTGCTACTCGTTGCCCTCGCGCTCGTCACGCTCGTGCCGCTGCTGATCCGCCAGCTCGCGGAGCTGATCGTGGCCGCGCCCCAACTGGCGACGGACGCGGAGGCAGGCGTGCTCCGGCTCTTGCGGCCGCTGGCGGAACGCGGGCTGCTCCCCGACGAGCCGGGCGAGGTGGTCGCCAACATCCGCCAGGGGCTGCTCGAGCGGGCGCAGGGCCTGGCCCAGCGGGCACTCGGCGGCGTGGTCGGCTTCCTGACCGGCGCGGTGGGCACGTTCATCCAGCTCTTCGGCGTGCTGTTCATCGCCATCTACTTGCTGGCCGACATCGGCCGCTTCAAGGACACCTTCGTGCGCGCGGTGCCCGAGCGCTACCGACGCGACGCCCGGGCGCTCTGGGACGATCTCGGTCGGTCGCTCTCGCGCTACCTCAGCGGCCTGCTCGTCTCGCTGGCGATCCAGGGCACGCTGGCGTACCTGCTCAACCTCGCCCTGGGCGTCCCGTACGCCTTCCTGCTGGGGATCCTGACGGCGGTGACCGGGATCCTGCCGTACATCGGCGCCTGGATCGGCGCGATCCCGGCCGTCATCCTGGCGTTCTTCGTCTCGCCGTGGACGGCCGTCCTGAGCGCGCTGGGCTACGTGGCCCTCCAGCAACTCGAGGGCGAGGTCCTCACCCCGCGCATCCAGGGCACCGCGGTCAGGGTCCACCCACTACTCGTGTTCCTGGCCGTCGTCGCCGGCGGGGAGATCGCCGGGCTGCTCGGGGCCGCCTTCGCCGTGCCGCTCCTGGCGGTGCTGCGCGTCCTATTCGACTTCTTCTCCGCCCGGCTGTACGTTCGGCAGCCGGTCCAGGCCGCGGCGGTCACGCCGATCACCGCGGCGCCGGAGGTCGCCGCTGTGCCGGTGACGGCAGCCGTGCCGCCGACCGGGCCTGCGGTGGCGCGCCGTGCCGAGGCGTCGCCCTGGGAGGGGCAGCCGGAACATCCCCGACCCGCCCACCGTGGCGAGGGCGACGGGTGACACGAGGGCGCCAATGCCACGGATCTTGATCCTCCACGCGGCGGTCGGCACCGGGCACACCACGGCCGCGTACGCGCTCGCCGAGGCCTTCCGGCGCAAGCAGGTCGGCGAGGTGCGGGTGGAGGACACGCTCGACTACGGGAGTCGGCTCTCTCGGGAGAGCCTGACCCGCGCGTATACATCGCGACACCATGCCGCCTCGCCAGAGTACGATGAGACGTGCTTATGAAGGGCGCTCGTAGACCCCCTCGCCCCGGCTCGATGTATCCTGCTTCCGTGTCCGGTCGAGCTCGCCTCCGTCGAGAGCGACGATGACGCGGGCGAGGACGCTGAAGTGCTCGACCTCTGCGTCGAGGAGAATGGGGCAACCCGTCGGGCACTGTCGATGCGTCGATTCCGTCGTGGCGAAGCGAAAGAGGAAGCTGCGGGAGAGGACGGCGCCGATGGCCGCCGATAGCCAACCCTCGGGTGCCGCGTCCGCCGCCTTGCCCGGACCGTCCGACGAGCTGCTTGCGAGGCTGGAGGAGATCTATCTTGACCTCCATGCCAACCCGAAGCTGTCCATGCAGGAGCACCGCACCGCCGGGATCGTTGCGGCGTGGCTACGCGAGATCGGGTTCGACGTGACCGAGGGCGTTGGCGGAACAGGGGTCGTCGGCGCGATGCTCTCGGCCGGCGATAGCCGAGAGGTGACGCTGTTCGACCGCGGCGCTCATGGCTCGATGCCCCAGACGAGCGTCGATCCGGTGGTGATGGCGGCCTCCGCGCTGATGCGCCTGCAGACCGTGGCCTCCCGCGAAGTCAGTATGACCGACGCCGCGGTCGTGACTATCGGCGCACTCCAGGTCGGTTCGAACGACACCTCGGCCGTCAGCGCAGGGTGACGATGGGGGCGACGGTCGGCGCGCCCGACCTCGCGGTCTCCTCCTTTCCGAGCCCGGTTGACGTCCTCGATTGGGTCGGGACCTTCGTGTTCGCGCTCAGCGGCGGTCTCTTGGGCGTGAAGAAGCGCTTCGATCTCTTCGGCGTCTTGTTCCTGTCGTTCGTGGTCGCGGTCGCCGGAGGCATGTTGCGCGATGTGCTGATCGGGGCACTGCCCCCCGTGGCGATCACACACATTCAGTACTTCATCATCGCGATTGTCGGAGGTCTGGTGACCTTTTACCTGTACCCCAGGGTGGTTTCTCTAGAGCGTCCGATCTTGCTTTTTGATGCTGTCGGTCTTGGTTTGTTCGCGGTCCTCGGAGCGCAGAAGGCCGTGGACCATGGCATCCATCCCGTGATGGCCGCGATATTGGGGATGTTGTCGGGGATCGGCGGCGGGATGATGCGCGATGTCCTCGCCGGCGACATCCCGTTCGTCTTACGAAGCGATATCTACGCGGTGGCGGCGCTCGCCGCGGGAGCGATCGTCGCGATCGGGCATGCTGCCCGCGTACCGTCGGTCTACCCGATGGTCGTGGGCGCGGCGGCCTGCATCCTCTTGCGGTTGATGGCGATCGATCGGGGTTGGAGGGCGCCCGTCGCGCGCTGGGGCAATGACAACGGACGCGAATAGGCGTCGTGTCTTGTCCGAGCATACCTCGGGAGTCGGGCCGCCGCGCCGTCGGCTGCTGGCACCGCGGAGCGGAAGCCAGGCCATCCGTCAAGAGAAGGCTGGCGACACCGGAGTTGGCGGTGCGCGAAACGCCGCCTGATCCCCGACCGGCCGGGGGTTGTAGACTTTAGCTCGGGATGTCTCCTGCCGGACGACCGATCCGGTCGCCGGCGACGGCGCCGGAAGGAAGGGACGAGTAATGCACGGCACGCTCCTGGTCCTGCTCGATGGCTCGCCACCGTCTGAGGCGGTACTGCCGTATGCCGCCGTGATCGCGCAGGCGACGGCTTGCTCGCTGGAGTTGCTGTCCGTCGTCGAGCGACGGCCGCGTGGGCTGACGAGTCGCTCGGAGCAGCACGCCGACGAGCTGGAGCACGCGGCGGAGCAGGCGCTCCGAGCCTCCCTCGCAGGGACGGCCGACGCGCTCGTGCGCCTCGGTATCGACGCGCGCACGACGATCGTCCGTGGCGAGCCGGTGGACGTGATCCTCGAGCTGGCCGAGCCAGAGCAAGTGCGCATGATCGCGCTCACCGCGCATGGCCGCACGGGCATGGACCGGATTGAGCGCTGGTCGATCGGCGGGGTGGCCGACAAGGTCATGCGCCTGAGCCCCAAGCCGACGCTCATCGTGCCGGTGCCCTACGTCCGCGTGGGACCCCAACCGCCGCCGCGCGAGGTGCGCCTGGAGCGCCTGATGGTCCCGCTCGACGGCTCGCCCCTAGCCGAGGAGGCGCTGCCGCTCGCCGTGGACCTGGCGTCCGCGACCGGCGCTCGGCTCACCCTGGTCCGCGTCGAGTCCTGGGTCACGGAGGGGTCGGCTCCCTACGGGTCGGTCCCCGAGTTCACCGAGCTGGAGGACGAAGCCGCCGCGGAGGCGCAGGAGTATCTCGCCCAGGTCGCCGGGCGACTCGGGCCTGCGCCGGCGGTCGACATGGTCGTGCTCCGCGGCCGTCCGGCCGAGGCGCTCGTCGATTTCTCGTTGCACGAGCGGACGGACCTCGTGGTCATGACGACCCACGGGCGGGGCGGCCTGCGTCGCCTCGTGCTGGGCAGCGTCGCCGACCGGGTGGTCCGCGCGGGCGTGCCCGCGCTGCTGTCCCGCCCGAAGGAGCAAACCGCGCCATAGCGGCGCGTCCCGCCCCGGACACCGCGGCGTGAGCGTCGACTCCGGCCCGCACCGGCGATGCGGGTTCGCCGTTTCACGGCCCAGTCCGCACTCAGCTCCGCGACCCCGACGCACCAGTCCCCGCGACGCGAGGAGGCGATGTGGTCGATCTGACGGCGAAGCCATTCTATCTGGACGACGCGGCGGTGGCCTGGGTGCGGAGCACGATCGGCGCGATGACGCTCGAGGAGAAGATCGGCCAGCTCTTCATCAACCTCAATACCGCGTTCACCCCCGAGTACCTCGACCACATCCTCGACTGCTACCACGTTGGCGGGATGCGCTTCCGAGGTGCGGACGCCGCGACGGTGCAGGCGCACATCCGCTACGCGCAGTCGAAGTCGAAGATCCCGCTGCTCATCGCGTCGAACCCCGAGATGGCGGGTTCGGGAGCGTCGACGACGGCACGCTGGTGTGCACCCACCTGCAGGCCGGCTCGCACCCGGACGCGTCGATCGCCCGCGAGATGGGCCGCGTCGCCGGGATCGAGACGGCTGCGCTCGGCTGCAACTGGGCGTTCGCGCCGATCGTCGACATCCACTACAACTGGCGCAACACCGTCGTCGCCACCCGCTCGTTCGGCAACACACCCGAGGTGGTCATCGAGCGCGCAAAGGAGTACTTCGACGGCATCAGCGAATCGAAAACCGTCTGCGCGATCAAGCATTTCCCCGGCGACGGCGTGGACGAGCGCGACCAGCACGTGGTCACGACCTGGAACACGCTCGGCGTCGACGCATGGAACGCCAGCTACGGTCGAGTCTATCGCGAACTGATCGACCACGGCGTCCAGTCGATCATGGCCGGCCACATCGGCGCCCCCGAGCTGTCGCGCACATACCGCCCCGGCATCGCCGACCGCGACCTCCTGCCGGCCAGCCTGGCCCCCGAATTGTTGCAGGACCTGCTCCGCGGCGAGCTCGGCTTCAACGGCGTCGTCCTCACGGATGCCTCGCTGATGGTCGGGATGACGTCGGCCATGAAGCGCCGCGACGCGGTGCCCGCAGCGATCGCCGCCGGCTGCGACATGTTCCTCTTCTTCCGTAATGCCGACTAGGACTTCGGCTACATGCTCGACGGCTACCGGAACGGGGTGATCGGGGAGCAGCGCTTGCAGGACGCGCTCGAGCGCATCCTGGCGCTGAAGGCCTCCCTCGGCCTGCACACGACGCCGCGCGAGGCGCTCGTGCCCGGCCCGGACGCCCTCGCCGTCGTCGGCTGCGCCGCGCACCGCGCCATCGCCGCCGCCGTCGCGGACAAGACGGTGACGCTCGTCAAGGACACCCAGGGCAACCTGCCGTTGCGCCCCGAGACACACCGGCGGATCCGCCTGTACGGGATCACCGGGCAGGCCGACTTCACCGGCACCGACCCGACGTCGTACCTGAGCATCGCGCAGGAAGAGCTGGAAAGAGCCGGCTTCGAGGTGTACCCCTTCAAGTATGCGCGGCAGCGCCTCGCCGAGGGCGAGGCGGGGGTCACTTTTCACTCAGTGCTGAGAGACCAGGCCAGCGCCGCGTATGCCGACACGTACGACGCCGCGATCGTCTTCGCCAACGTGACCGGCTTTGCCCAGGAAGCGACCGTCCGCATCCGCTGGTCCGCGCCGATGGCCGCCGAGATCCCGTGGTACGTCACCGAGGTGCCCACGGTGTTCGTGTCGCTGTCGCTGCCCAACCACCTGATCGACGTGCCGATGGTCAAGACGTTGATCCACGCGCATGCGCCGAGCCGCGAGGCGATCCGCGCGGCGGTCGAGAAGATCCAGGGCAAGTCCCCATTCCAAGGCACGTTCAACGAGAACGTCTTCTGCGACACGTTCGGCACGCGGCTGTAGCGCACCCGGGAGGCAGAGCAGGCCGCCGCCTAGCGTTGAGCGACCGCGGCGACGGCCTCGGTGGCGCCGAGCTGCGCGCGGACCAGCGGCGCGACCTCCGTCGCGTAGAGCCGGATGCTGTTCATCAACTGCTCGTGAGGCAGCGTGCCGAGGCTGTACTTGAGGTCGAAGCGCGACAGCCCCAGCTCGCCGGCCACTCTGGCGATCTTCGCGGCGACCGTCTGTGGCGAGCCGACGAACAGCGCGCCGTCCGGCCCGGCCGTGCGCTCGTACTGCGCGCGCGTGATGGGGCGCCAGCCGCGATCGCGCCCGATGCGATGCATCATCGCCTCGTAGTGCGGCCAGACCTCGTCAAGCGCTTGCTGGTCGGTGGCGGCCACGTAGCCGGGCGAGTGCACGCCGACCGGCTGCTCGGGCTGCCCGAAGTGCCGCAGCGCCCGGTGGTAGAGGTCCACGAGCGGCCTGAACTGCGCCGGCGCGCCGCCGATGATCGCCAGCATCAGCGGCAGCCCGTAGCGCGCCGCTCGCGCGACCGACTCGGGGCTGCCGCCGACCGCGACCCAGGTCGTGAGCGCGCCGGACTCGGTCGGCGGGTACACCAGCTGGTCGGTCAGCGCGGCACGCGTCTGCCCCGACCAGGTCACGGGCCGCTGCTTCAGCAGCTCGACGAACAGCTCCAGCCTCTCCTCGAAGAGCTGCTCGTACTGGTCGAGCGGGTACCCGAACAGCGGGAACGACTCGGTGAACGAGCCGCGGCCAACGATGACCTCCGCCCGGCCGCCGGACACGGCGTCCAGGGTGGAGAAGCGCTCGAAGACGCGCACGGGATCGTCGGAGCTGAGGACGGTCACGGCCGAACCGAGACGGATGCGCCGCGTCTGCCCGGCGATGGCCGCCAGGACCACCTCGGGCGCCGAGATGGCGTAGTCGTCGCGGTGGTGCTCGCCGACGCCGATGAAGTCGAGGCCGAGCTCGTCCGCCAGGACCGCCTCCGCCACGACGTTGCGGATCACTTGCGCCTGCGGCAGGAGCCGCCCCTCCGCGTCGTAGGTCACGTCGCCGAAGGTATCCAGTCCGAGTTGAAGATAGGTCGTCACCGTGAAGTTACCTCTCGCAAGCGCCGGTCCCGGGTACGTCTGTCGCCTCGGCCCGGCTCTGCGCCTGCCCATAAAAGTTCATCGCTGAACTATTTACTGCAACACGAGCGGGGCGAGTTTATTCCGGCCGCCGCTATCGGCGTTTCGAAGCTCGCCTGGTCGACGGAACCATACCTTGTGAGGAGCGACCCCGAGCTCGGTGACGCTGCCTGGCACGAGATCGATCGGTAAGCGGCGCTGCGACGATGC
Organism: Chloroflexota bacterium; assembly: GCA_030777205.1. Lineage (GTDB taxonomy): Bacteria > Chloroflexota > UBA6077 > UBA6077 > JACCZL01 > JALYGH01. Next base: position 2,180 of record JALYGH010000044.1, on the reverse strand, counting down.
GGTACGCTTGTCACGCGAGACCCTGAACAGCCCACTGAGAGGAGACGGCGATGTGTACGATCTTGCTATCGTCGGGGGAGGGCCGGCCGGCGCGAGCGCCGCGACGTTCGCCGGCCACGCGGGGCTGGCGACGGTCGTGCTGGACGCCGACAAGGGCATGACGCGCCGCGCCATGATCTACAACCACCTCGGGTTCCCGGATGGCATCACGGGCCCCGACCTTGTGGACCGCGGCCAGGAGCAGGCCGTGCGGGCCGGCGCCGAGTGGGCGAAGGCCGACGTCGCCGCTCTCGAGCGCCGCGACGAGGCCTTCGTGCTCGCGACGGAGGACGGGCGCACCTTCGAGGCCCGCGAGGTGCTGCTCACGATCGGGGCGAACATGGACCTCGCGCGACAGGCCGGCTTGCAGATCCGCCCCGGCACCTAGCCGCGCATCAGGGAAGTGGTGGCCGTCGACGCCGAGGGGCGGAGCAGCGTGCCCGGAGTGTGGGCGGCCGGCACGGCCGCCGGCGTGAGCGTCCACACCATCGTCACGGCCGGGGACGGGGCGCGCGTCGCCATCAACATCATCAGCGGCCAGCAGGGGCAGCGATTCGTCTGGCACGATGTGCTCCCGCCGCGCGCAGACCCCACCGGGTAGGCCGGCTGCGTAGGCCCCACGCCGGGCCCCTCGCGGCCGACTCTCGCGGCTAGCCGTCGCTTGCTTACGACTCGGTCAGCGGCACCCCCTCCTGCCTCAAGGCCTTTCAGAGCAGCGGGCTGATCAGCGCGAGCAGCCAGTTGCGGGCGCGGATGAGCGGATTGGTCGGGATCTCGGCCGGCCGCGACGCTGCGACGTCGCGGTCGAACAGCTCGCGGTGGACCGTCTCGGCCACGCCGGCGTCCTCGAACAGCAGGCCGACCTCCCAGTTGCGATAGAGCGCCCAGGCATCCAGGTTGGTCGTCCCGACCAGCACCCGGTCGTCCGCCAGCACCACCTTGGCGTGCGGCAGGGGCCGGTACTCCCAGAGCTCGACCCCGGTGGCCTGGAAGTCCGGGTACCAGTGCTCCAGGGCGCCCTGGGTCGCCCAGACGTTGGACTCGGCCGGGACGACGAAGCGGACCTTGACCCCCCGCCGCGCCGCGGCGATCATCCGCTCGAAGATGCCCCGCTCGGCCGAATACGGGCCGATGACGTCGAGGCGGCGCTCGGCCCGTTCGATCAGCAGCTCGATCGCGTCGGTGTTCGCGAGGTGACCCTCGGCGGGCACGTTGTGCAGGACGGTCGTCCGGATCCGGCCCGGCTCCGCCGGCACGGGCATCAGGCGCGCGATGGCGTCCGGGTCGGGCGGCAGCGGGCCGCCGAGGAGGCGGAAGCTCGTCAGGAAGACGGCCTGGACGTGGCCGACCGCCTCCCCCTCGACCCGCGCGTAGACGTCGTGGAAGCTCCCGTCGGCGAAGTAGTCCTCGATCCCAGCGCCCCCGACCCAGGCGACCCGCCCGTCGATGACGAAGAACTTGCGGTGGTCGAGGTGCGCCAGCTCGTCGAACCGCCAGTCGATCGGCCGCTCGTCGCCGAGCAGCCCGTCGCGGTCGATCGCCAGCGGATCGTTGCGGACGACCTGGACGCCGCCCGCGACCAGGTCGCCGAACATCGCCGCCGAGGTGAAGTCGACCGCGCTCCCGAGCTGGTCGACGATCACCCGCACGGCGACGCCCTCGCCGACCTTCTCCTTCAGTACCGGCACGAACCGATCGGCGACCTCCCCCGGCCGAAAGCCGTACTGGACCACGTGGACCGACGAGCGGGCCGCCTTAATGTCCGCGAGGATGCGCGGGTAGAAGCTCGGGCCGTCGATCAGCAGCTCGAACGTCGCCGTCCGCGAGGGCGCGAACGGGATGGCGAGGTCTGCGCCGCCGACCCGCTCGGCCGACGCCAGACCGGCGACGAAGGCCGGGGCATCGGTGGCGGAGAGGGTGCCCGCCGGGGGCGGGTAGGCCGCGCGTCGCTCCGGCGGGATGAGCAGCCACAAGGCCACGCCGATGACCACGGCGACAACCGGAGCCACGACGAGCCGAAGGACGCGGCGCACCGTCATCGCCTCACGCGCCGCCCCCGCTCTCCGTCACGGCGCGGGTGGTCGTGCCGTCCGGGGCCGGGACGTCCTCTTCGCCGAGGGCGTGCCGGCGCAAGAACCGGT
>JALYGH010000043.1 GCA_030777205.1 Chloroflexota bacterium | reverse complement strand
CACCAGTTGATGCGGAGCGCCAGGCCGCCCGCGCCCGGGCACCGCCTCTCCCGAGGGACCACCGATTACTGCAGCTTGCTGCAGCCGGCCGGGTGGTGTGTCAGAAACGGGGGTTTGTGAGACGCGCGCAGGTAAGCCATCGGCGCATGCTACGAGGAGGTCAGGCAGGCAACTGGCATGCAGAGTGCAGCGGGCGGGGTTTGGGGCTGCCCGACCACGGGATGTGTACAGCCGAGGGATGTGGTGATGACCGAGACGGTGCAGGCCGCGACACCGCCGGGGCCGAAACCCGCCACGATTGAGCGCGTGCTGCGGCCGATTCGCGAGTTCATGCACCTTGAGGCCTCGGCCGGGCTACTACTGCTGCTTGCGACCGTAGTGGCGCTGGCATGGGCGAATTCACCGTGGCGCGGCGCCTACGGCGCGCTGTGGCACACACCGGTGACGGCCGGGGCCGGACGGTTCGTCCTCACCATGGACCTGCATCGCTGGATCAACGATGGCCTGATGGCGCTCTTTTTCTTCGTCGTCGGCCTCGAGATCAAGCGTGAGGTCCTGATGGGCGAGCTTGCTTCGCTCCGGCGCGCGGCGCTGCCGATCGCCGCGGCGGTGGGCGGGATGGTGGTGCCCGCGCTGATCTACGTCGCGCTGAACGCCGGCACGGTCGGCGCCGCCGGCTGGGGCATCCCGATGGCGACGGATATCGCCTTCGCGCTGGGGGTGCTAGCGCTGCTAGGCCGGCGGGTGCCACTGGCGCTCAAGGTCTTCCTGACGGCGGTTGCGGTGGTGGACGACCTCGGCGCCGTGCTGGTGATCGCCCTCTTCTATACCCCCGCCGTCTCGTGGACCAGCCTCGCGGCGGCCGCCGGTCTCCTGGCCGCGGCAGTCGCCGCCAATCGGCTGGGAGTGCGCCACCTGCTGCCGTACGCCGTGCTCGGGACGGGGCTGTGGCTGGCCGTCCTGCTCTCTGGCGTCCACGCCACCGTGGCGGGCGTGCTGCTCGCGATGACCATACCGGCACGGTCCCGCATCGACGCGGTGGCGTTCGCCCTGCGCGGGCAAGCGTACTTGGACGAGTTCCGCAGCGCCAGCACGGGCGACCCGCACGCCTACATCACCGAGCATCAGCAGGCGGCGCTGCAGCAGCTGGAAGAGGCCACCGAGCAGGTGGAGACGCCGCTCCACCGATTGGAGCACGCCCTGCACCCCTGGGTCGCCTTCGCCATCATGCCGGTGTTCGCCCTGGCAAACGCCGGTGTCACGCTGGGCGGGGAGATCGGCGGGCTCGCGGGGCACCCGGTGGCGCTGGGGGTGGCGGCCGGGCTCGTCCTGGGCAAGCAGGTAGGCATCACGTCGTTTGCCTGGCTGGCGGCACGCGCCGGCCTGGCGTCGCTGCCGGAAGGGATCACATGGCGGCACCTCTACGGCGTTGGCTGGTTGGGGGGGATCGGCTTCACGATGTCACTGTTCATCGCCGGGCTCGCCTTCGCCGACGACGCGCTCCTGACCGCAGCAAAGCTGGGCATCCTCGCGGCCTCACTGGTCTGTGGCGGCGTCGGATGGCTGCTTCTCCGCGGCGTGCGCCCGCCGGTGACCACCGCGGAGGCCGAGTGGCCGAACTAGCCGACATGATCGCCCACCCCGGCGGGGGGTTCGCCTGCTCCGCCTCCGAGATCGCCGCGTGGGGCCGACTTGGGATGGCCGCGGCGCTACCGGATGACCATGCGCCGGTAGCGCGCCTCGACCAGCTGTAGGTGCTCTGGGTTGGCCATCCCCACCCCACATAGCGCCATGAACGCCCGATAATGCGGCCTATCGGGCGTCAGCCTCGCCGATCCGTCGTTCCAGTTCGGCGACGCGCGCCTCAAGGGTGGCGATGCGGTCGAGGGCGCCGTACAGCGTCGGGATGAGTAGTCGGCCGGTCGGTCCGGCCGCAAACAGAGCGCCCGTCGCGTCCTTGAAGGCCTGGTCGGCGACGAGCCTGGCCGCATCCTGGCGCGGGCGTCCGCGACTCCGAAGGACCGGCTGGAAGAGCTCGAACGCGACCAGCTCGGCGGCGTTCAGGTGACCGGGGTCCGAGCGGTCCTGCAGGGCGCGAGTACTCGAACCTAAATGGCTTCGTGCTCTTGCTCAGTAGGGATGCCAGCGCCGTCACTAGCATCCTAGTCTGGCGCGCCGAGCGGTGACACTCAGCGAGGATGAGGTGCGAATCGAAGCCATGAGCGCGGAGACGGTCACATGCCTACTTGGGCGCCACGGCCGCGTGGCGCGGAATCAGTCGGGCGGCGGGTAGGTGACGTCGTAGCCGTCGACGCGCGCGAACGGAGTGAGTCGATGGGGTTCGGCCCGCTGCGGCCCCAGGATATGGCAGACGATGAATCCCCGGGCGGTGAGCGCGTCGGCGATCAGCGAGCGGTGGCAACGCCAGGGGACCGACTCCGCGCACATCACCGCAACTCGCGGAGCTGGAGCCGAGCGATGTGCCCGTGCTCAGCATCTATCTCGACATACGGCCGCAGGCGACCGGCCAGAATCCGGCCGTGCGATCGGGCCGCATCGTGCTGAAGGACCGTCTCCGAGAGATCGAGAAGACGCTGGGGCCGCGCGGACCGGCGCTCGAGTCGTTCCAAGCGGATGCGGCGCGCATCGAGCACTACCTCGACGAAGAGGCGCCATCCGAGAGCCAGGGCCTGGCGATTTTCGCATGCTATGGTCGTGACCTCTTCACCACCATCCAGGCGGGCGTCGCCTTCGAGAACCAGGTAACGGCGGACCGGCTCCCGGAGCTGTTCCAGCTCGCGCGCCTGCTGGACGAGCAGGAGACAGCGGTGGTGGCGCTCGTCGATTCGAACACCGCTCGGCTCTTCGTCACCCGCACCGGTACCTTCGAGGAGGCCGGCGGCCCCGACGACGACAGCGTCCACTACCGCAAGCGATCGATGGGCGGCTGGTCGCAGGCGCGGTACCAGCGCCACGTCGATAAGCACCGCGCCGACTTCGCGCGGGAGGCGACGGCGGAGATTGAGCGGCTCGTGGAGCGCGAGGGCGCGGTGCGCCTCGTCTTGGCTGGTGATGAAGTCGCGATCACCACACTCCGCGAGGCCCTCTCGCCGTCGATCGCAGCACTGGTTCACGGAGCCCCCCTGCGCGTGCACATCCGCACCCCGCACGACGAGGTGGCCTCCGAGGTCGCCCCGCTGCTTACCCGAGCCGAAGCGGAGGACGCGTGCTCGATAGGCGAGCGCCTCGTCCAGGCAGTTCAAGCCGGAGGGCTGGGCGTGGTGGGTCTGGAGGCCACGCAGAAGGCGCTGAAGTACGGACAAGCGGACACCCTGGTGCTCGACCCGGATGCGCCGATCGAGGATGACGTGCGAAACGGCCTGATTCGCCAGGCCACGACCACCGGTGCAGATGTCGAGATAGTCCAGGGCCACCCAACCCTTAGGGACCTTGGCGGTGTTGGTGCGCTGCTCCGCTATCGACTTGACGAATCCGCAGCACGACCGGCGCTGGCCGAGCAGGCACCTACCGGGAAGTGAGCCCATGTTGCAACGCATGCGTCTAACCGTGCCCCGCAACTTCGAGGCGCTGGCCCTCGCCGTCTGCCTCACAGGCGGCGTGCCGGGATCGGGTGCCGCTCAGGAGATCGAGGTCATCAGATCGAGCGACGTCCGTCCGGAGCACCGGATCGACGTGAACGGCAGCGTGCTCACGACCATCCATGTCGAGAACGCTGAGTCGGTGGCCCGAGTAAGGATGGATTGGGGGATGGTCAGCCCCAAGGCCTGGGCCATCCGGAGGTTGATCACGAACTCAAACTTCGTCGGCTGCTCGACGGGGAGATCGGCCGGCTTGGCACCGCTGAGGAGCTTGTCGACGTAGCTAGCGGCGCGGCGGAACAAGTCGGTAACGTCCACGCCGTAGGCCCTAAGCCCTCCGGCTTCCACATCGTCTGCCGCTTCGTAGCACTTGCCCGGCGGGCGTCGCCCCGGTGATGCTGGCGCCTCGCATGCCTCGCGCGAGTGCCACCGGATTCAGTGGCGCTCATGCCCGCTCACGCTGGCCAGGGCAGAGCCGGAGCGGTGGTCGGTCGCCTTGATCGTCGTGAAGCTGGCGTCGGTTTCGAGGACGACCGCCTCCACCTCGTCGAGCGAGGCGATCCCCTGGCTCCGCACGGCGGCGAGGACCTCCGCTTCGGTCACCCGCTCGCGCCGCATGGCGGCATGCAGCAACTCGCCGCGGTGAAGCAGCAACGTCGGCTCAGCCTTCACCAAGTGACTGATTGTCGAGGATCGGACGGACAGCCACGTGATCGCGAGCTGCAAGCCGATCAAGAGGGCCGGGGCGACGATCCCTTCCACCAGGCCGACGTCCTTCGAGAGTATGATCGTGGCCAGCGTGGAGCCGAGTGCCACCGTGACCACCAAGTCGAACGCGTTCATCTTCGAGAGCGTCCGCTTGCCCGATGCCCGCAGCATCCCCACCAGGATGGCGTAGGCGAGGATGCCCACGATCACGGTGCGGACGATGCCCGCCCAACCATCGAAGAACATCGCCCCGGTCATGAGGATCGTGTGCGTGCACGTTCTGCGCCATCGGCGCACGGCCCGCGGTCCCGCTCCGGGGTCCTGACGCGGACGGGGAGGGAGTGCCGATGAGGTTCCGGACGTGGTGGGCCGATGTGCAGGAGAGTCTCTGGTTCGTCCCGGCGGTCCTGACCATCTCGGCCATCGGGCTCGCCGCGCTCACCGTCTGGATCGACGGCGTGCTGCTCGCGGATGGGCGAATCGACGTGTACCTCGCCTTCGGCGGCGGCGCCGAGGGCGCGCGCGGCGTCCTGAGCGCGATCGCCGGGAGCCTCGTCACGGTGACGGGCGTGGTCTTCTCGATCACGATCGTCGCCCTGCAACTGGCCTCGAGCCAGTTTTCGCCCCGCGTCCTGCGGAGCTTCACCCGCGATCGGGCCAATCAGGTGGTGCTCGGTGCCTTCATCGCGACGTTCACGTACACGCTGCTGGTCCTGCGGACGGTCCGCTCGGCCGGCGCAGACGGGCAAGTGTTCGTCCCGTCGATCTCGGTGAGCGTCGCGATCCTGCTGGCGCTCGTCTCGATCGGCCTCCTGATCTTCTACATCGATCACGCCGCCCGCTCGATCCAGGCGTCCGTGATCATCGAGCGCGTCACGCACGACACCCGCGGCCTCGTGCAGGCGCTCTTCCCCGACCCGGTGGGAAAACCTGCGGGTGCGAGGGCGGCATTGCCGCTGCCGGCGACGTACCCGACGGTCGTTCGGGCCGAGCGGGCCGGCTACCTGCAGGCCGTCGACGACGAGGCGCTCTTCGGCCTGGCCGATCGGACCCGGCTGACGGTGCGCATGGAGCCTCGGATCGGCGACTTCATCCTGCCCGGCGCCACACTCGCCTCGGTCTGGGCTCCGGAGCCCGTGGAGGATGGCGTCGCGACCGTCGTGCGTCGGGCATTCGTCCTCGGTCCGGAGCGCACGTTGCAGCACGATGTGGAGCTGGGCATCCGCCAGCTCGCGGACATCGCCATCAAGGCGCTCTCGCCCGGCATCAACGATCCGACCACGGCAACCACCTGCATCGATCGCCTGGCCGAGATCATGGTCCTGTTCGGCAACCGCCGACATCCCGACCCCGTCCGCTCGAGTCGGGAGGGACGCGTCCGCGTCGTGATGCGAGAGACCGGCTTCGACCAGGCGGTGGCGCTCGGCTTCGACCAGATCCGCCACTATGGCGCGGCGGATGCGAGGGTCGCATCCCACCTGCTGATCGCGCTCGGCCGCGTGGCCGCCCTGGTGCCACCGGATCGTCGCGCCCCGCTGCTCGACCAGGCGGACGCCGCGCTGCGCGCCGCCCGCGCGTCGGTTCGGGATCCGCTCGACCTGGCGCGCGTCGAGCAGGCCGCTCCCCATCCGGATCCGGAGGTCGTCACCGCTCGGCCGAACGGGGCTCCGACGCCATGGCCACGGGGTTCCTGACCGGCACTCGCTCGACGGCAGCGCGTTCGGTCGCCCCGCGCCGGACCTCAGCACCGGGCGCCGATCACGCCGTCTCCTCGCCGTCGGCCCGGCGCGGATTCTCCGTCCGCTCACCGATCCGCGGCCGCATGAACGGCTCCATCGGGTCGACCCGGTCGGCCGGCATGGTCAGGACGACCCAGTCACCGATCAGCTTGTCGACCGCCAGTAAGGGCACCCAGGCATCGCGCCGCACTGGTCGGCGATCCAGCAGCAGCTCACGCCCCTCGACGCGCTTGATGCGCCCGACGCGCACGTAGTCCGATCCCACCACGAGCATGTCCGGTCGGAGCCGCCCGGTGATGGCCGGCACGCCCACGTCACTCCCCGAAGCACTCGATTCGGGGAGCGGAACCGCCGCCACGGGGGCGTCGTCGGCCGCAACATCCTCCGCGCCGTGCTCAGCGAGGATCGAGCGGGCCTCGTCACGGCGGCGCTCGGACACGATAACCAAGGTACCCTCGAGGTTCTCCAGCTCCTGCTGCCAGTCGATCCGGTCGGCCTCGGTCAACTCCTCTAGGAGGGCGGCGTCTGCCGAGTCCAGCTCGACCAGCCTGACGGCCTCGGGCGCGAAGCCCGCCCGGACGAGTGCCTCGGCGGCGGCCTGAGCGCGGAAGACCCCGACCACCACGCCGACGTCATCGCGTGCATCCATCATCCTGCCTCCCTCCCCCGGCTCGGTGCCGGGCGCGCCCCGTGCGCCGACCTCGCTCCCCCGGTGGGCCTCCGGTGCCGTATCGGCGCTTCTCGTCCCGCTTCCGCGCGACCATCTCCGGGTCCGCGGCTTCGTCGATCACCGCGTTGAGCTCCGCGCCCAGGAGCAGGATGATCGCG
>JALYGH010000042.1 GCA_030777205.1 Chloroflexota bacterium | reverse complement strand
GCCCCAGCCGCTCCCAAGACCATCGTCAACGGTCGCCCGACCAAGGCTCATCCCTGGAACCAACGCTTCCTCCCTCACCGCCCCGCTTCCCCTGCAGAAAACTGACGGGCACCCCCTTCGGACGCGGGTGATGGTGGCGACGACGGCGTTCGGGATGGGCGTCGACAAGTCGAACGTGCGGTTCGTCGCCCACCTGAGCCCGCCGCGCTCGCTCGAGGCGTACGTCCAGGAATCCGGGCGGGCGGGTCGCGACGGTCGCCCGTCGCGCTGCGTGCTGCTCGCGACGCGCTCCGACCGCGCCATGCTCCGTCGCTGGGCGAGCGAGGAGCGGCTCGACCTCGCCACGCTGCGCCGGCTCTACGGCGAGCTGCGCCGCTTGGCTGTGCGCGGTCCTGGTGTTCGGGTGACCGCGAGCGGCGAGTCCGGCCATGGTGTGGCGGACGCGCGACGTGGCCCGCTTCGGACGAGAGAAGCGTGCGCCTTCGCGGCGGTCGACCTCGACACCCTCGCCCAGACCGCCGGCCCCGACGGGGCGCGCCTCGACGAGACCGACCTGCGCGTGGCGCTCAGCCTGCTCGAAGAGGCCGGCCTCATCCGCCGCCACGTCGACGTCCCACGCTTCCTCCGCGTCGAAGTGCATCTGGATGTGGCTCGCGATGACGATGCACTCGTGACCCAGGCGCCTGAACTGGCCGCCCTGCTCCGCGTCGCTGGCGCCAGCACCCACGACGCGGAGCGTCACCCGAGCGCCCCGGACGTACCGAGCGCGTTCCCCATCGGCATGTGGCCCGAGGATGACGATGGGGCGCCATGGGCGAACCCGGCGAACGGGCCGGCGCATGCCCGGATCGTCGGCGGACCGCCGATCGACCTGGCGGCTCGGGCCGGAGTGGCGCCGTCAGAGATCGAGACGCTCGCACTCGACTGGCAGGCGCAGGGCCTGGTCCGCGTGCGGACGAGCGGGAGGTGCGCGCTGATCGAGCTGCCACCGGCGCCGCCGGACGCCGCGACACGCGTGCCGACCCTCCTGGAACGACGCCGTGAAGCCGAGACCGGCCGCCTCGGTGCGCTATTCGGCTACTTGGATGCCGGGCGCTGTCGCCACCGCGTCATCGCCGAGCACTTCCAGGTCGCGGCAGACCCGACGTGCGCGATGTGCGATGTCTGCCGCCCGCGCGCGGACGCCGAGGCAAGGCAGCCGGAGCCGGAGCGGGGGCCGGCCAATGAACCGATCACCGACCGCCACCTCGGCGATGTCATCCCCGAGGCAGTCAAAGCGCTCCCGTTCTCGGTCGGTAAGAAGAAGCTCGCCTACGTCGTGCAGGGCTCCGTACAGAGCCCAATCGGCCCGGACCGCTTCGCCCTGTTCGGCGCCCTTTCTCACCTGAGCCTCGGCGAGATCGAGCGCACGATCGACGGACTGCTGCGCGACGGCTACCTGGAGCGCTCGGCCGGCGAGTTTCCCGTCCTGCTCATCACGCCCGCGGGTCGCGACAAGTCGCCCGCCCCGGTGCCGGACCGTTCGACCTGGGTCCCCCCGGCCACGCGCGCGGCGACGGTGAGCGCGAGCCGCGAGCGCACCACGCGACCACTCGACACCTCCCGCCGCAGCGCCTCGGCGCACGGCGGTGCCGACGACTGGCCGCCGGCGGAAGCGTCGTTCCCCGAGCTGCCCGCGATGCCCGCGCCCGACCCCGAGGACGAGGACGCGATCGGGGCCCGCTTCGAGCGGCTGCGCGCCTGGTGCCGCCTACAGGCCGACGAGGAGCGCATCGCGCCGTTCATGGTCTTCTCGAACGCGACGCTCCAGGAGATCGCCCGTCGCCGCCCGACCTCCCGCGCCGCGCTCGGCAACGTCAGCGGCATCGGGCCCGCCAAGCTGGAGCGCTACGGCGACGCCGTCCTCGCCCTCCTCGCGAACGACGAGCCGGCCGACGACACGGGCGAGTAGCGGCCCCCCAGTCCCCAACGTCCGGGGCGCTGGGAGACCAGCCTCGCGCGTCGTCCGCATGCGGGGCAATCCGCGGTCTCGACGTCCATCGGTTCGTCGCGCCACGCTGCTACGGGCTATCGTGTCGGAGATCCTGATGGTTCCGTTTGGTGACGGATACAGGCACTTCACGCACACGGGAGGCGCGGCGATGGTCAAGACGGTTGGCATCATGAGCCCGGGCGACATGGGCGCGGCCATCGGCGGGGCTCTGGCGCAGGGCGGGCTGCGCGCGATCGTGGCGCTCGGAGAGCGAAGCGCGCGGACGCGTCAGCTCGCCGCCGAGGCCGGCCTGGAAGACGTCGGCAGCGTCGAGCGGATGGTCGAACAGGCAGACATCGTGCTGTCGGTGCTCGTCCCCGCCGAGGCCGTGCCCGCCGCCGAGCGCGTCGCGCGGGCCCTCCGCACGGCGGGGTCGGGCCGGCGCGGCGCTACCCTGCTCTACGCGGACCTGAACGCCATCGCCCCGGCCACCACCCGCCGCGTTGGCGACATCGTCGAGGCAGCCGGCGCCCGTTACGTAGACGGTGGGATCATCGGGCCGCCGCCGCGTAAGCCGGGTGCGACCCGCATCTACGCCTCGGGCGAGCACGCCCCCGATCTGGCCGTCCTCCGCGACCATGGCCTCGACATCCTCGTCATCGGCGACGAAGTCGGCCAGGCGTCCGGCGTCAAGATGTGCTACGCCGCCCTCACCAAAGGGCTGACCGCGCTCGGGACCGAGCTGCTGGTGACGGCGCAGCGCCTCGGCCTGGAGGAGCCGCTCCGCGCCGAGCTAGCGGGCAGCCAGCAAGCGTTGCTCGGCTGGCTGTCGAAGTCGGTCCCGACGATGCCGCCGAAGGCGCACCGCTGGATCGGCGAGATGGAGGAGATCGCCGCGACGTTCGAGGCGGTCGGACTGACGCCGCGCATCCTGCTCGGCGCCGCCGACATGTATCGCTGGATCGCCGAGACGGAGCTGGGCCACGAGACGCCGGAGGGACGGGACAAGGATCGCGACCTCGACGCGACGATCGCGGCCCTGGCCGAGGACGTGGGCGCGACCGTTGGGTGACAGGGGCAGGACGCGGGGAGCAGGCATGCGCCCGCTCCCCGCGCGGAGCAGGGTCCGGCCGCAACTGACGGCGCCGGTGCCCCGACCTCGCGCGACGGTCCAGTCAGCCCTGTCCTTCGGCACTTCGTCGCCGGGTGCGATGGCACCGGCGGGATCGGCCTGGTGCGCTCAGAGGACGCTCATCTGGGCCGCGTCGCAGGCCTCGACCCCCGCGCTCAACGCGGCGGCGACCGCCTCGGTCGGCAGCTCGTGGCGCTCGATCGCTTCGGCCACGAGAGCGTGCCCCAACTCTTCGTCACCGCCGGCAAATGCCGCGGTGATCCGGTCAAGCAACGCGGAACACTCGGATACCACGGAGCCCCCCACCACTGATAGAACGAGCCTCCTTACCTTAGTCAATCCTCGCGAAGCCGGCAAGTCAATCATCGTCACGGAACTGTCACGCCGAGTTTTCGATCGTCGAACCGACCGTAACTTTTGTTTAATAGAAGAGGGAGATTGTCCGGGCCCCGCCACCCCCGACGAGGAGCCGCGATGAAGCCGTACGATCACGTTCGCCGCCTGCTGGACGCCGATCGGACCGTGGTGCTCAGTGGCCCGATGGGCTCGGAGCTGGTCCGGCGCGGCGTCCGCTGGCGCGGCCACGGGATGCTGACCGATGCCGACACCGTCCGCTCCCTGTACGCCGAGTACCTCGACGCCGGGGCGGATGTCCTCCGCACCAACACCTTCCAGCTCAACCGCCGGATCTACCTCGACGTCTTCCGCGACGAAGCCCACATGGCCCACATCGGCGCGCCGGGGCTGGCGACCCGCCACGTCGACCTCACCCGTCGGGCGGTCGAGCTGGCCCGGGGTGCCCGCGATGCCTCCGGGCGGCCGAAGGTCGCCATCGCCGGCGTGATGTCGCCGCTGGAGCACTGCTTCCGCCCGGACCTGACACCGGATGCCGAGACGGCCCGCCGCGAGCACACCGAGCTGGCCGGCGTCCTGGCCGACGCCGGGGCCGATCTAGTGCTCATCGAATCGATGAACATGCTCGGGGAGGCGGAGGTCGCGCTTAACGCGGCGAGCGGCACCGGCCTGCCGGTCTGGGTCGGCTTCGTCCTCGGACCGGAGGGTGCCCTGCTCGGCGGCGACGACCTGGCCCAGGCGGCCCGGCGGGTGCGGGAACTCGGCGCGCAGGCCGTGCTCGTCGGTAACGTCCCGCCCGACGACGTAGTCCCCGCCCTCCGCGCGCTTACCGGCAATGGGGCCACCGACAGTCCCCCAACGGCCGCGGGATCGAATGCCAGCGTCCCCCTCGGGGCCATACCACACCTTGGGAAGTACGACCCGCCATCCTGGAAGTTCGAGTTCTTCCCGCGCTTCGCCGAGACGGACGCCTGGCCCCCCGAGCGACTCGCCGCGCTGGCCGAGGCGTGGCGGTCACTCGGGGCGCGGATCGTCGGGAGCGATTCCGGGAGCAGGCCCGACCACACGCGGGCGCTGATCGCGGCGCGGGAGGCAGTCGCATGAGCGTACCGGCGAAGTGCTCCACCCAGGCGAACGGCTCCTTGCGGGCCAACGCCACGACCCAAGCAGGCGGCTCCAACGAACCCGGCGGGGCGCCGTCCACGCTGCCCGAGATCGCGCCAACCGCGAACTACGCCCCGATCCGAGAGTGGCTCCGGCGCGGCGAGGTGGCCATCCTCGATGGCGCGATCGGCACCGAGATTCTGCGCCGCGATGTGACCTGGGCCGATCACCAGGTGCTCGATCGTCCGACCGTCATCCGCGCGATCCACGAGGATTATGTCCGAGCCGGCGCCGACATCATCTCGACCAACACCTTCCAGCTTACCCGCCGGACCCTCTTCAATCACTTCCGCGACGAGGCCCACCGCCGCCACGTCGGCCCGCCGGACCTGGACGACCGCGCCGAGCGGCTCCTGCGGGCGGCGGTCAGCCTGGCCGTTGAGGCGCGCGACGCCGCCGCCAACGGCCGGCCGGTGGCCGTTGCCGGTGCGATCACGACGATAGAGTGGTGCTTCCGCCCGGACCTCGCGCCGCCGCCCGAGCTGGCGCGAGCCGAGTATCGCGAGACGATCGCCACGCTGGCCGACGCCGGCTGCGACCTCGTCCTGATCGAGACGGTCAACTCGGTCGGCGAGGCGGTCGCGGCGGTCCAGGCGGCCAACGACGTCGGGCTGCCGTCCTGGGTGGCCTTCGTGCCGAACGAGCGCGGCCACCTGTTCACCGACGAGACGCTGGCCCAAGCCGAGGCGGCGCTGGCGCCGCTCGGGCCGGACGCGATCCTGCTCAACTGCGCCCCGCCGGACGATTGCCGGGCCGGGCTCCGGGAGCTGGCCGCAGCCCGCTCGGCGGCCACGGGCATCTACCCGCACGTCGGCCGCTTCGACCCGCCCGAGTGGCTGTTCACCGACGAGTACCCGCCGGACCGCTACCTCGCCGAGGCACGCGGCTGGGTCCAGATGGGCGCCCGCGTCGTCGGCGGCTGCTGCGGCACCACCCCCGAGCACATCAGGGCCCTCGCATCCGCTCTCCGATCGTGAAGTGCTACGACGCGATCGTCGTGGGCGGGGGGCACAACGGGCTCGTCTGCGCGGCGTACCTGGCGCGGGCGGGCCTCGACGTGCTGGTGCTGGAGCGGCGCCAAGTCCTCGGCGGGGCCAGCGTCACCGAGGAGCTGTTCCCCGGCTACCGCGTCTCGACGGCCGCCTACCTGCTCAGCCTACTCCAGCCGAAGGTCGTCACGGACCTCCAGCTCCACCGCTTCGGCTATCACGTCATGCCGAAGGATCCGCCGTACTTCTCACCGCGCCTGGACGGCCGGGCGTTCTTCATGTGGCGGGACATGGGCCGAACGCTGGCGGAGATCGCGAAGCTCTCGCCGCGCGACGCCAAGCGCTACCCCGAATACGAGGCGATGCTCGACCGGGTGACCGCGTTCGTCGAGCCACTGCTGCTCCAGCCACCGTCAGCCGTGCCGCCCCGCCGCGCCTTAGACCTGCTCGACCCCGTCCGCGTCGCCGCCCGCGCGGCGAAGCTCCCGCGCCGTGAGCTGGCTGAGATCCAGCGGATGTTCACCCAGAGCGCCGCCGAGCTGCTCGACGACTGGTTCGAGTCGGAGCCGCTGAAGGCCGCGCTCGTGACGGACGGGGTGATCGGCGCGAACGCCGGCCCGATGAGCCCCGGCACGGCCTACGTCCTGCTCCACCACCAGATGGGCCGGGCGGCCGGCCCGCGCGGGTTGTGGGGCTTCGTGCGCGGCGGGATGGGGGCCGTCTCGCTCGCCATCGCCGGGGCGGACCGGGCGGCCGGCGCCGAGATCCGGACCGACGCGCCTGTCGCCCGCATCCTGACGCGAGACGGCACGGCGCATGGCGTGGCCCTCGAGAACGGCGACGAGCTCCAGGCACGGGTCGTCGTCTCGAACGCCGACCCGAAGCGGACGTTCTTGCGGCTCGTCGAGCCGGGCGTGCTACCTCCTGACTTCGTCGCCGAGGTCGAGCGGTACCGCTGCGAGGGGTCGTCCTTCAAGCTGAACCTGGCCGTCGGCGAGCTGCCGAGCTGGGTCGCCTGCCCGGGCACGACGCTCGGGCCGCAGCACATGGGCACGGCCCACGTCGCCCCGAGCGTCGAGTACGTCGAGCGGGCCTGGGACGACGCCAAGTACGGCCATCCCTCGCGCTCGCCAATGATCGAGATCGGCATCCCGACGGCCTACGACCCCGACCTGGCGCCGCCCGGTAAGCACCTGCTCTCGCTGTTCGTCCAGTACGCGCCGTACCGGCTGGCCGAGGGCTCCTGGGAGCAGGAGCGCGAGCGCTTCGCGGACCGCGTCGTCGCGCTGCTTGGCGAGTACGCGCCGAACCTGCCCGGTGCGATCGAGCATCGCTTCGCCCTGTCGCCCGTCGACCTCGAAGCGCGGTTCGGGCTGACCGGCGGCCACATCTTCCACGGCGAGCTGAGCCTCGGCCAGATCTTCGCGAATCGCCCGCTGCCCGGCTGGTCGCGCTACCTCACCCCGCTCCGCAACCTGTACCTCTGCGGCTCGGGCACGCACCCGGGCGGCGGCGTCATGGGCGCCTCGGGCCACAATGCCGCCCAGGCCGTGCTGCGCGCCCGGGGCCGCCGGTCGGCGGCCGTCCCCGACTAGTTCAGGCGCGCCTTGTCGGGCCGGGTCGGCACGTGCCGCGCGCCGAGCACGACCGGCT
>JALYGH010000041.1 GCA_030777205.1 Chloroflexota bacterium | reverse complement strand
TCGGACGGCCCTCGCGCCGGCCGCGTCCAGCAGCTCGACGGCGGCCGGCCCGAGCGCCGAACGCATCAGCGTCGCGACGGCCCGGCCGGCGTCCTCAATCGAGGCGAACGCGGCGGCCAGCATTCCCTGCGCCTGCGGCAGCGGGTGGAGCTTGAAGCTGAGCTCGACGACGATCCCGGCCGTCCCGAGCGCCCCGATGTACAGCTTGTTCAGGTCGTAGCCGGCAACGTTCTTGACGACGCGCCCGCCGGCCTTGCTGATCACGCCATCCGCGTTGGCGACCCGCGTCCCGATCACCAGGTCGCGCGCCGAGCCGTACATCAGTCGTAGCGGGCCACTCGCGTTCGCCGAGGTCAGCCCGCCGATCGCCGCGCGGTCGGCGGCGGCCGGATCGAGTGCCAGCATCTGCCCCTCGGCCCGCAGCCGCGCCTGGAGGTCGGCCAGGGTCATGCCGGCCTGGACGGTGACGGTCAGGTCAGCCGGCTCATACTCCACGATCTCGCCGAGGCGATGGGTCTGGACTACCACGTCGGCGGCGCGCGGCGGGAAGCCGAGCGACATCCGGGTGCCGCCGCCCCACGGCACGACGGCCGCGCCGGCCGCATTCGCTGCACGGACGACTTCAGCCAGTTCGGTTTCGTTAGCTGGCGCGCAGGCGAACGACGGCCGCACGCCGTCGACGAGGAGGCTACCGTCGGCCGGGTCGACGGCGCGCCACTCGGACGTGGCCCCCGCCAGGCTGCGCTCCAGGGCTGACGCGTCGATCATGTGCTCGCTCGCCGCGCGTCCCGACGCGGGATCGTCGGGTCGTCCTCGGACAGCGGCGGCTCGAGGATCTGTCGGTACTTCTCGACGAGGGCCTGAAGCTCGCGGTACCTCGTCATCTGCTCGGGCGTCAGCACCCCCGCGCTCGCCCATTCTTGGAGCTGCGCGAGGCGATCCTCCCTGATCGGCCACTCCAGCACGAAGAGCAATCGGTTAGGTTCATCCCATTCCGCCCACTCTTCGGCGACTTCAGGAACGTGTCCCCACTCGGCAATAAGGTAATCGAGATAGGGATCGATGCGCGTCAGCGGCTGGTTCGCTACGTAAGCCATCTGGCCTCCCTAGGGATGCTGACGTGATCGAGCGTCGAGAATTGATATCCCGTGAGGATGATATCGCGGTCAGCCGAGTAGATCACCAACAGGTGGGGTTGGGGCGAACGACCCGCGGATCGAACGGCGCGGTCGCCATCAGCGCGCGTATCCACCGGATCTCCTCGGGCGAAGCCGACCGGTGGGAATGAACCAACTCGCGGATGAGGGCGCGAACGGCAGCTCGTGACGGCTCCTCGCTCACCAGCCGACCGCCATCCCCCGTCGGCCGAACATCTCCAGGCAGCGCCCGGGCGTCGGGAAGACCTTGTCCGGATTGCAGTAGCCGGCCGGGTCGAGGGCCTGCTTGACCCGCTGCATGATCGCCACGTCGTCCTCGGAGAAGATCAGCGGCATCAGGTCCTTCTTCTCCAGGCCGATGCCGTGCTCGCCGCTCAGCGTGCCGCCCTTCTCGGCGCACAGCCGCATGATCTCGGCGCCCGCCTCGATGGTTCGCTCCGTCTCGCCGGGCTTGTCCTCGTCGAAGAGGACGAGCGGGTGGAGGTTGCCGTCGCCGGCGTGGAACACGTTGGCGATCCGCAAGCCGGCCCGCCTGGATATCTCGGCGATCTCGGCCAGCACCTCGGGCAGCTTGCTGCGCGGCACGACGCCGTCGACCGTGTAGTAGTCCGGCGTGATCGCGCCGATTGCCCCGAACGCCCCCTTGCGGGCCGACCAGAGACGCGCCCGCTCGGCGTCGTCCTTCGCGACCCGGATGGCGAGCGCGTCGTAGCCGCGACAGACCGCCTCGATCTCCTCGGCGTACGACTCGATCTCCTCGGCCAGCCCCTCGACCTCGACGATCAGGATCGCGGCGGCGTCGAGCGGGAAGCCGACCTTGGCCCGCGACTCGACGGCCTGGATGCAGAGGTTGTCCATCATCTCGAGCGCGGCCGGCACGATCCGCCGCGCGATGATCCCGCTGACGGCGTGGCTGGCCGCCTCGACCGTCGGGAACACGACCAGCAGCGTCTTGACCGATTCGGCCATCGGGACGAGCCGACAGACAATCTTGGTGGCGATGCCGAGCGTCCCCTCCGACCCGACGTACAGGCCGGTCAGGTCGTAGCCCGGATAGTCCAGCGCCTTGCCACCGGTCTCGATGACGTCGCCGTTGGGCAGGACCATTTCCAGCCCGAGCGTGTGGTTGGTGGTGACGCCGTAGCGGAGCGTATGTGGGCCGCCGGAGTTCTCGCCGACGTTGCCGCCGATCGTGCATGCCTTCTGGCTGGATGGGTCCGGGACGTAGAGCAGCTTCTCGTGGGAGACGGCCTGGCTCAACCGCAGGTTGACGAGGCCCGGCTCGACGACGGCACGCAGGTTCTCGTAGTCCAGCTCGAGGATGCGGTTCATTCGCGAGAAGGAGATCAGGACGCCGCCCAGGCTCGGGATGGCGCCGCCGGAGAGGCCGGTGCCGGCCCCGCGCGCCGTGTAGGGGACGTTGCGCGCGTTGCAGAGCTTGATGACGCGAGAGACGTCCTCGCTGCTCTTCGGGAAGACGACAGCCTGGGCGCGCGCCTTGTCGATCGAGCCGTCGTACTCGTAGAGCATCAGGTCATACGACGTCCAGAGCACGCCATCCTCGCCAAGGATCCGCTGGAGCTCCCGAACCAGCTCGCTCTTCGTCTCGGGGCCCTGCGCCCCGACCGGAGCCATCGGCTCGTTGGTCGCCGCCGTCGTCGCCATCGCCCGTCTCCCGGCATATCTTCCTGGAAGCGATTGTAGCATCGCCCTCGGGACGACCCGCCGCGACGGCAAGCCCTGTTACACGCCCGGCCTCGGCGCTTAGCCGGGCGGTTCCGACGGCGACCTCACGAATCAGCGCGCCGTCTCCGCCCCGATGTCGCTCCCCGCGCCGGTAATGAATGTGACCGTGTCCGCGTACCGCATGCGCCCTCCCGACAGTCGCGCGCCACGGCGCTCGCTGCCCGCTACCCGCTGCCCTCCATTCGGGCCTCGACGCCGCGCCACATGAACTCGGCCCAGCGGGCGTAGCCGGCGTCGGACGGGTGGTAATTGTCGGCGGCGAACAGGCCGGTGTCGGCAGGGACCTCGTCTCGACTTGGGGCGTAGAGCTCGACGACCTCGGCGCCGTATTCGCGCGCCTTGCCGACCAGTACGTCGTTGAACGCGCGGGCCAGCGCGCCGACGATTTGCTTCTCCTGCGCCGTGAAGATCGGTGAGACGGCCATGTCGGGTAGCGTGTTCACCACGACGACGGCCTCGGTCTCGCGGGCGAGCGTGCCGAGGATCTCGTCGACGTTCCGCTCGTACTCGGCGATGTCCCGGCCCCGGGTGATGTCGTTCGGCCCTACCGAGAGGGTCACGAGCGTCGGCCGCAACGCGACGGCCTTCGGGAGCTGTTGGCGGGTCACGTCGGCCGAGGTGGCGCCGGCGACGCCCAGGTTGTGGACGATCGCGGCCGGGTAGCGGTCCTTGAGCCGCGCGAAGATTCGCCCGACGTAGTTCTTCTCCGGCCTGGTCGCGCCGACGCCCGCGACGGTGCTATCGCCGAGCGCAACGTAGCCGATCGGCACGTCGCGATCGCGTGGCAGCGTCCGCATGGCCTCGGCGGCCGCGTGGGGCGATGGTACGATCTCCGACGAAGCAGCGTCGGCTCCGAGTTCGGGCGTCCGGGCGGTGTCCGGGGCCGGTGTGGCGGGAGTCGCTCCCGTTGGATCGAGCGTCGATGCGGGTGGAGACATGGGCTCGGGTCGGTCGGGCAGGGCCGGCTGGGGCGCGGCCGTCGACGTCGGCTCGGGCGAGCGTCCGAGGACCGAGCAGCTCATGAGCGTCAGCGCGCCGAGCGCGGTGAGACCGAGGGTGATCGTTCGGACCATCAAGCCTTCCTGGTGTCCTTCCTGGAGTGGTGAACGGGACTGGGGTGGTGACCGGAGCGCCACGGGGCTTTGTCGGTGCGGGTCGAGCGTGACGTCGGCACGCATCCTGCCGACCAGGAGCCCGGCACCATTATCACGAGATCGGAGGAGACGGGGATGGCGAGCAACCCGTACGAGGGCATTCGCGAGGGCATGAAAGTCCTCGACCTGGCAGGTGACACGATCGGGACGGTCCGGGGCATCCACGGAGAACACCCGGACACGAACCTGCCCGATGACAGCGATCCGGTCGGGCGCAACATGGAAGCGAAGCGTGCCGGACTCGGTAATACGGGGCACATCGAGGTCCACTATCGCGGCCGGATCCTGTTCATCCCATTCCACGAGGTGAACGAGGTCCGGGACGATGCCGTGGTGCTGGTCGTGGACCGCGAGGCCGTCGATCAGCAGGGCTGGGACCGCGCGCCGACGACGACATCGTAAGACGTTCCGTGACCTGAGCGCGCCGTCGACACCCGAGATTGTACCAGCGGGGACTCGGTCCGAGGCATCGGGGCGCCCCCTACGGCGCTCGCGCGGGGCGGACGCCCCGGCCCGGTGCCGCGCGGTGTCATCGCGGCCGAAGTCGGCTACCGTCTCCATTCGAGCGGGTCGGCGCGGCCCCGCCGAGGAGGACAGCGATGGCCTGGTTCGAGCGATTCACCCTCGACGATTTCGACGCCAGCGAGGCGCGGATCCGCTTCCGGCGCGGCGGGGAGGGGCCGCCCCTGCTGCTGCTCCACGGGAACCCGCTGACCCACGCCTCCTGGCACAAACTCGCCGATCGGCTGGCCGAGCGCTTCACCGTCGTGGCGTCGGACCTGCGCGGCTACGGCGACAGCTCCTGTCCGGATGATCCCGGCGAGAACTACGCCAACCACTCATTCCGCGCCATGGCCCAGGACCAGCTCGAGCTGATGGAGCACCTGGGCTTCCCGCGCTTTCAAGTCGCCGGGCATGATCGCGGTGCCCGCACGGCGCACCGGATGGGCCTGGACCATCCCGAGCGCGTCGAGCGGCTGGCGCTCCTCGACATCGTGCCCACCCACCACGTCTGGACCCACATGTCGAAGGGATGGGCGACGGGCTCGTGGCACTGGCTGTTCATGATCCAACCGCCGGACATGCCGGAGCGGATGATGGGCGCGGTCCCGCCGGACTGGTACATGGAGAAGAAGCTGAGCAAGCCGGGCATTGGATTGGCGCCGTTCAGCCCCGAGGCGTTCGCCGAGTACGTGCGCTGCTTCGACGAGAAGACGATCCGCGGGAGCTGCATGGACTACCGCGCCGCCGCCACCGTCGACTTCGCCCTCGACTCGGCGGACTTCGAAGCCGGGCGCAAGCTCACACGGCCCGCCCTCGTGCTCTGGGGACGCCAGGGCGGCGTCGGCAAGCTGTACGGCGACGTCCTCGAGGTCTGGCGCCGCTACGCGACCGACGTGATCGGCGGGGGCCTGGACTGCGGCCACTACGTGCCGGAGGAGGCGCCGGACGACGTCTACGCCGCGTTCATCGACTTCTTCGCCGCCGATCGGCAGACGGCCGGAGCGGCCGGCAGCGCACCGGCCGCACGGTAGGGGCAGGGGTGCCCTGCCCATCTCAGGGGTTTGGGCAGGGTACTCCTGCCCTACGGCTTCCACCTGTGATGCGCAGTCGAGCTGTGTACGCGCGGCGGTCGGCCCCGTGCCGGGTCAGGCGCCCGGTGTCGGGGCGGCCGACGTCGTCTGGACGTCGCGCGCGAAGATGAGCCGCGCGGCCAGCACGCCGCCGATGACCAGGCTGCCGAGCGCGCCCCAGAGTGAGATCGCCGTCGCCGTGCCCACCGAGTCGGCGAGCCAGCCGGCCGGCAGACTGCCGAGCGGCATCAAGGCCATCGTCAGCATGTAGACGCCGAACACGCGACCGCTCAGCTCCTCCGGCACGTACCGCTGGACCATCTGGAGTCCGAGCGCGGTGATGACCGAGCTGCTGGCGCCGATCATCGCCAGGACCGGCGCCGCCAGCAGCACGCTTGGCGCCCGCCCGAGGACCAGCACCAGCAGGCCGGCCAGCATCGCCGCGATGCGAAGCGTGCGCCCCTTGCGCGGGATCTCCGGCAGGCGGGCCAGCAGCAGCGAGCCGACCAGCGCGCCGCCGCCCATCGACGCGGTCAGCACGCCCAGGCCCTCCGGCCCGACCCCGAGGCTATCGCGGGCGAACGAGGGCATGAGCTGGACGAAGGAGAGGCCGAACAGGTTCGCCAGCGCGATGACGGTCATCGCCTCGAAAAGGGGGCGGGTCCGCCAGCAGAAGCGGAACCCTTCGAGCAGGTCGTCGACGCGCGGGCGGAACGGCTTCGGGGCGCGCGTCGGGCGGTGCCGGATCGAAAGGAGCTGGGTGACGGTCCAGCAGTTCGCGACGAGGTTGACGAGCATCACCCAGAGCGGGCCGATCGCCGCGAGCAAGGCGCCGGCGACGCTCGGCCCCATGACGCGGTTGAAGTTCATCGATGCCGTATGCAGCGCCACCGCGTTGTGCAGGAGCGGCTTCGGGACGATCTCACCCATCAGCGCCTGGCGAGCCGGCATGTTGAGCGTGAACGAGATGCCCATCGCCAGCGAGGCGAGCAGCAGGTGCCAAACGGTCAGCCAGCCGAGCCAGTAGAGCAGCGCGATCGCGCCATTGACGACGACGGCCGTGATCTGGGTGAGCATCATCGCCCGGCGCCGCTCCCAGGCGTCGGCGAGCGCGCCGCCGATCGGCCCCATGACGATCATCGCCAGGCCGGAGACGAAGCCGTTGAGCCCGAGCCAGAACGGCGAGTTGCCGATCAGGAGGAGCAGCCAGCCGAATGTGAGCTGCTGCATCCAGACATTGAACTGGAACGCCATGTTGCCGAAGAAGACGCGCCGGTAGTCGGGCACGCCGAGCGAGCTGAACATGCCGCCGGCGATGCGTCCGGCGAGGGTGCGCGGCAGGGGAAGGGCCAAGGGCGCGGGCTCCAGTCGCCTGCAGCATACCAGCCGCGAGGCGAGGACGACAGCACGACGACTCTGAGCATCGCCACGAGACGGAGCCGCGGACTCCCGGATGCGCGGTGTAGCGAGGCAGCGCAAAGTTCGGAATGGAACGCCCGGGGATCATGAAGGCCTTCGCGTACGACCGGCGCTTCCGCCGGGTGGCTCCGGCCGCGTCGTCCCGCGGGCACCACGGTGCTCGGCAGGGTTGCCGGCGACAGGGCGCGGGCCGCACCATCCTCCAGAGACAGAGGAGGACGGTGTGCGACTGCTGGTGACGGGCGGGGCCGGCTACGTGGGCGGCCATACGGTGCGGGCGTTGTTGGACGCGGGCCACGAGGTCACCGTCTACGATAACCTCGTCTACGGCCACGCCGAGACGGTCCCCTGCGAGCTCGTAGTAGGCGAGCTGTCGGATCGCGAGCGGCTCGGCGCCCTGTTCCATCGGGGCCGATTTGACGCGATCCTGCACTTCGCGGCGTACGCCTACGTCGGCGAGTCGGTCCAGGACCCGGCCAGGTACTGGCGGAACAACCTCGCCGCCGGCCTGGACCTGCTCGACACGATGCGATCGGCCGGCATAAACCGCGTCGTCTTCTCCTCGACCTGCGCGACGTACGGCCCGCCGACTCGTGTGCCGGTCAGCGAGGACGAGCGGAAGGCACCGGAGAGCCCCTACGGCGACTCGAAGCTGGCGTTCGAGCGGGTGCTGGCCGCCTACGGGCGGGCGTACGACCTCCGCTCGGTCAGCCTGCGCTACTTCAACGCCGCCGGCGCCCGCCCGGACGGCACGCTCGGCGAGGACCACGAGCCCGAGACGCACCTGATCCCG
>JALYGH010000040.1 GCA_030777205.1 Chloroflexota bacterium | reverse complement strand
AGGTACGCCCGCACGACCGTCTCCGGGGCGCGCTGGCGGGCCTCCCAGGCCGGGCCGGCGACCGCGACGAGCGCCGTTATGGCGAGCAGCAGGGTCGCAAGACTATGCGCCATCGCCATTCACAATCAGGGCGGGATGCCAAGGGGGTAGGATCGCCCTTGCGCTCCCGGCGCCTCGTATGGAGAATGACCATTGCCGCCGGGGCAGAATACCGCACGAGCCATCGCAAACATCCGCCGAGGCGCCGGGCGCGGGAGAGCTGAATGGGGCTGACACGGCTCGCGATCAATCGTCCGCTTGCGATCCTCATGCTCCTCGTGAGCCTCGTGCTGATGGGCGCGGTGTCGTACACCCGAATGAAGGTCGACCGGTTCCCGGCGATCAGCTTCCCGGCCGTGTTCGTCTCGGTGCAGTATGCCGGTGCGTCCCCGACCGACGTCGAGGAGCTGCTCGCGAAGCCGATCGAGAACGCCGTGTCCGAGTTGCCCGGCATCGACACGATGTCCTCGACGTCCTCGGAGGGGTCGCTGTCGCTGAACGTCCGCTTCGTCGAGGGCACCGACACGAACCAGGCCGCCCTCGACGTCGAGCGCCGCATCGCCTCGGTCCGCAACCGCCTGCCCGCCGACATCGGCGCCGTGAACGTCACCAAGGCCGATGTGAATCAGTTGCCGATCATGAACATCGCCCTGTCGGGCGATCGGTCGCTGGCCGAACTGTACGACGTCGGCAACGACGTCATTCTGCCGCGCCTCCAGTCGGTCCCCGGCGTCGCGGACGTAACGCTCGCCGGCGGGCTGCGGCGGGAGTTCCAGGTCAAGGTGGACTCCGCACGGCTGCGCGCGTACGGGATCTCCCTGCAGCAGATCGAGACGGCGCTGCAGCGCGAGAACGTCAGCAGCCCGAGCTGGCGCCTGAGCGAGGGCGCCAGCTCGCAGAGCGTCCGCGCCCTGGCGCCGTACAAATCGGCCGACGACCTGCGCAGCCTGATCGTCGTCAACAACCCGCGCGTCATCCGCCTTCAGGACCTCGCAACGGTCGTCGACACCTACGCCGAGCAGACCCGCCTCCAGCGCTTCAACGGCAAGGACGCGGTCGGCTTCATCGTCACCAAGCAGGCGGACGCGAACAGCATCTAGGTCGCGGATGCGGTCAAGTCGACCGTCGACTCGCTCCAGCGCGGCCTCCCGCGCGGCATGACGATGACGGTCACGTCCGACACCTCGATCTTCACTCGGCGCTCGCTGGATTCGCTCATCTTCGACCTGAACCTCGCGGTCCTGCTGACCGGCATCGTCCTGCTGCTCTTCCTGCACACGCTCCGCAACACGCTGATCGTGCTGCTGGCGATCCCGACCTCGCTCATCTCGACCTTCCTGGTGATGTTCTTCATGGGCTTCAGCCTGAACATCATCACACTGCTGGCACTCGCGCTGACGATCGGTATCCTGGTGGACGACTCGATAGTCGTCCTCGAGAACATCACCCGCCACCTCGAGATGGGGAGGAGCCGCGCGAGGCGGCGCTCACAGGGCGCAGCGAGATCGGCCTGGCGGCTATCTCGATCACGCTGGTCGACGTGATCGTGTTCCTACCGGTCTCGTTCATGAGCGGCAATATCGGCCGGCTCTTCAAGGAGTTCGGCATCACGATCGCCGCGGCCACGCTCTTCTCGCTGCTCATCTCGTTCACGCTCACGCCGATGCTGGCCTCGCGCTGGCTTGGCGCTCCCAAGGAACATTCCCGCAACCCGCTCAAGCGCTTCGGCCGGGTCTGGGACCGCGGCTACGAGCGCCTGGCGGCCGGCTACCGCTGGCTGCTGGCGGGCGCGCTGCGGGTGCGTTGGCTCGTCGTGGCCGTCAGCTTCGGCCTGCTCGGGCTGAGCTACGCCATGCTCCACTACAACATCATCGGCTCCGAATACGCCCCGCCGGAGGACGACGGCAACTTCCAGGTCAACATCACGATGCCGCCGGGCACGTCGCTGGCCGGCACCGACGCGGTCGTCCGCCGCGTCGAGGCGGCCCTCGGGCGGATCCCGGAGGTGAAGAACCTGTTCGTATCGGTCGGGACGGGCGGCTTCGGCACGTCGGGCTCGCGCAACGCCCAGATCGCGGTCCAGCTCGAAGACAAGCATCACCGCACGCGCTCCGTGTTCGACGTGCTGGCCGAAGCCCGTCGCGCGTTCCGCCAGATCCCGGAGGCGCAGATCAGGGCGTCCGTGTCGAGCCCGCTGGCCGGCGGCGGAGGAGGCGGCCTGAGCATCCGCCTCCAAGGCGACGACCTCGACAAGCTGGCCGAGATCGCCGGGCGGGTCGAGGAGATCGTCCGCACCACGCCCGGCGCGGTCGACGTCCAGAACAACGCCCAGCAGCGCGATCCGGAGGTCCGGGCGGTGCTCGACCGCGAGCGCCTGGCCGACCTGAAGATCAGCGCCGGCACGGTTGCGGCGGCGATGCGGACGATGGTCGGCGGGACGGTGGTCACGCAGGTGCGCCCCGACGGGGCGAGCCAGGTCGACGTGCGGCTGATCTCGGCCGACGGCGAGCGCGTGTCGCCGGAGCAGCTGGGCGCCATCCCGATCCTGACCGGCGACGGCGCCGCCACGGTCCGCCTCGATCAGGTCGCGCGGATCGTCCGCGACGCCGGCCCGGCCCGCATCCAGCGCACCGACCGCCAGCGCGTCGTCGACGTCCAGGCGGGCGTGGCCGGCCGGTCGCTTGGCGACGTCTCGCGCGACGTCCGCGCCCAGACCGGCGCGATGCCCCTGCCGGAAGGGTACCGGCTCACGTTCGGGGGCCAGGTGCAGCAGCTCGAGCTGGCGTTCGCCGCCCTGCTGTCGGCGCTGTTGATGTCGATCGTCCTCGTCTACATCCTGATGGTGGCGCTCTACGAGTCCTGGCTGACGCCGTTCGCGATCATGTTCAGCGTGCCGGTCGCGCTGGTCGGCGCCTTCGGCGGCCTCTACCTGACGGGCAACACGTTCAACATCTTCTCGCTGATCGGCATGATCATGCTGGTCGGCCTGGTCGGGAAGAACGCGATCCTGCTGATCGACTTCGCCGACACGCTGCGCAAGCGCGGGATGCCGCGCACCGAGGCGCTGCTGGAGGCCGGCTACACGCGACTCCGCCCGATCATCATGACGACGGCGACGATCGTGTTCGCGATGCTGCCGCTCTCGCTCAAGCTCGAGGAGGGCGGCGAATCGCGGGCGCCGCTGGCGGTCGTCATCATGGGCGGCGTCCTCAGCTCGACGTTGCTGACGCTCCTGCTCGTGCCGTCCGTCTACACCATCCTCGACGACGCGAAGACCCTGATCCTCCGGGCGATCGGGCGCGGGCGGCGCGGCGTGCCGGCCCCGGCCTACGCCCACGCCTCGACCCACCGACTCCTCGCGTCGCCGCCCCCTGCCCGTGGTGGCGCGGAGGATTGATGGACCACGCCAGCCGATTCGTCTTCTCAGGCCCCGGCACCTGGCCGCTCGAGCGCTCGATCAAGTGGGCCGCCGACCACGCGTTCGGCCGCGTCGACTTCAACGCCGACGGTCCGCCGAACTACCCGGCCACGTTCACCCCGGAGCGCGTCCGAGCCGTGCGCTCGCTGGCCGAGCGGCGCGGCGTCCGGCTCGGCGTCCATTCGCTCTCGGCGGTCAACATGGCCGAGATAACGCCGGTCATGGCCGCCGCCGCCAACGAGTACGTCCGCCAGAACCTGGACCTGGCGTGGGCGCTCGGGGGCGACTACGTCATCTGCCACGGCGGGTTCCACTTCTCCTCGGACTACGAACGGCGGTTCGAGGCGGCCATCGCACGGATGCAGCGGGCGGCGGCCCTGGCCGAGGATCGCGGGGTCGACATCTACTTCGAGAATCACAACAAGGAACCGGAGCACGCCGAGATCAAGTACATCCCGCACACCGTCGCCGAGATGCGCCGCTTCTTCGACGCGATCGAGTCGCCGCGCTTCAAGTGGGCCTGCAACACCGGCCACGCGCTGCTCGTTCCGGAGGGGTACGTGGGCTTCCTGGACGCGTTCGGCGTCGAGCGGATCGGCCAGGTGAGCCTGCACGACACGAACGGCGAATGGGAGGAGCACTTCCTGCCGGGCGAGGGGATCGTCGACTTCCCGCGCCTGTTCCGCGACCTGCACGCGCGCGGCTACCGCAGCCCATTCACCCTCGACTTCGG
>JALYGH010000039.1 GCA_030777205.1 Chloroflexota bacterium | reverse complement strand
AGCCAGGAGCCGCTGGTGGTCAAGCCGGTCCACGAGACCGGCAAGTACGGCGGCACCTGGCGCCGGGGCTTCACCGGCCCGGCCGACTACTGGAACGGGTTCCGGTCGGCGAGCGGTCCCGATCATATGCTGTTCTGGGACTACACCGGCACCAGGCCGGTCCCGTCGGTCGCGAAGGCCTGGGAGGTCTCGGACGGCGGGCGGGTGATGACGTTCTCCCTCCGCAGGGGCCACAAGTGGTCGGACGGGGCGCCGTTCACGGCCGACGACTTCGTCTTCTGGTACGAGGACCTGCTCCTGAACAAGGACCTGAACCCGAGCATCCATCCTACGTTCACCATCAATGGGAAGCCCGGCACGGTTGAGAAGGTCGACGAGACGACGGTCCGCTTCAGCTTTCCGGACCCGTACTTCTTGTTCCCCGACGTGCTGGCCGGCGCGACGCCGATCAGCGCCCACTCGTTCATGGCCGACATCAATGGTGTGGGGATGCCGGCCCCGGCCCACTACCTCAAGCAGTTCCTCCCGAAGTACGCCGGCCAGGACAACGTCGACCGGATGATCCGGGAAGGTGGCTTCGACGGTTGGGTGACCTTCTTCAAGGCGAAGAACGCCTGGCACCAGAACCCTGAGCTGCCGGTCCTGACGCCCTGGAAGACGACGCAGCCGAACAACACGCCGACCTGGATGCTCGAGCGGAACCCGTACAGCATCTGGGTGGACACCAAGGGCAACCAGCTCCCGTACATCGACAAGATCCAGCTCACCTTGGCCGAGAACCTCGAGGTGCTCAACCTGCGCGCCATCGCCGGCGAGTACGACATGCAGGAGCGGCACCTGGACATCGGCAAGCTGCCAGTCTTCATCGAGAACCAGCAGCGGGGCGGCTACAAGCTGGTCCTCGACACGGCCGACTTCGGCGCCGACATGGGTATCAAGTTCAACCTGAGCTACGAGGCCGACCCCGAGATCGGCAGGTTGTTCCGCACCACCGACTTCCGTCGCGCGCTGGCCCTGGGGATCGACCGCGATCAGATCAACGAGACGTTCTGGCTGGGGACCGGGACGCCGGGCTCGTTCGTCCCCCGCGAGTCGAACAAGTACAACCCGGGACCCGAGTACCGGACGCGCTGGGCGACGCATGACCCGGCCCAGGCGAACGCGCTGCTCGACAAGCTCGGGCTCGACAAGAAGGACGCCGAAGGGTTCCGGCTGCGGACCGACAACGGCCAGCGCCTGCGCATCGAGATCCAGACGTTCGGCGGCCAGTTCGTCCAGTTCACTCGGATCAGCGAGATGATCCGCGACCAGTGGAAGCGGATCGGGGTCGACCTGACCGTCAACGAGGTCGAGCGGTCGCTCGGGCAGCGACGCAACATCAACAACGAGAACCAGCTCTACGCCTGGCAGAACGACGGCAGCGAGCACCTGTACACGTTCCCGACCCACGTCTTCCCGTATGACGGGACGGGTGGCAACGGTGCTCTGTACGCGGAATGGTTCCAGTCGAACGGTGCGAAGGGCAAGGAGCCCCCGGCCGAGCTCGCGCCGCTCAAGAAGATCTACGAGAACTTCCGCACGGCGTTCGGCGTGCCGGAGGAGGAGCAGATCAGGCTTGGCAAGGAGATCTGGGCCCTCGCCGCCGACGAGGTCTACACGATCGGCGTAATCGGCCTCGGCGCCGCCGTGGGCGGCGTCCGGGTCTTCAAGACCAACATGGGTAACATCCCCGCTCGGATGTACAGCAGCCCGGATGGAAAGACTCCGGCCATTTCGCGCACGATGACCTTCTACTACAAGTCGTAGCGCCCCGCCGCCTGGCGGCCGGGTGTGTGTCACGTGCACGGCCCACGCCCGGCCGCCACGGTCGCCGAACCGGTGTCTTCACGTCGTCCCCCGGCGAGCGTCCGCAGCCTGGACCTCGAGACCGAGCTGCGCGGGCCGCGGTAGGCATGGGCCTGGCCACTTTTCGTGGGTCGGCACAGCGAATGTGGCGATTCAGTGTTACCCTGATGCCTGGGAGATGGCCGTTGGCAGTGACTGGGTATGCTTTCATTCCAGGTACGGATCACGCCGCGTCCGGTTATCCGCTGCCGGGGGCACAACATCTCGTCCCCTTGCCCGAACGCGGACGCGGGGCACGATTGACTGCCCTCTGCGGCTGGCGCGCTGCCGAGTGCGCTCCACGCCCCGCGCGGTTCGCTACAGGTTCGCCCCATTGCATGGGGTCTGGCCGCGCTTCCTGGTCACGTCTGCGGATTCCGCGCGTGCGCGGGGGCGCCACTTCAGAAAACTTCAGCGTAACGTCGTGCTCTCAGGCGGGTGGGCGCGAGAGGTTGAGCGCCAAGAGCCGCTCAAGTATTTCGTCGTCACTGAGGGTCGCCGGCCAACCGTAGGCGTCGAGTACGGCCCGGTCGAGCTTCTCGTGGGCCATCCGGAGCCAGGCCGGCCGCTCGTTGTACAGGATCGTCAACGTGCGCTTCTTCAACTCGGCGGGTGACGCGCCTGGCGGGTTGAGCCAGGCATCTCGACGCTCGTGCAGCTCGCGCGCCGCCTCGGCGACGGCAGTCACGCGCGGGTCGTCCGCCGGCTCCTTGCCTGGCGGCCAGGGGAAGGGGAATGTCTCGAAGGTGGACGTTGGGGTGTAGCGCGGTCGATCTTCGAGGCTGGTGCCCATCCGGAGCGCCCACAGTTCGTGTGGACGGGAGTGAAGCACGCCAAAGAGGTAATCGTCCTCGCGTGCGATCACGATGAGCTGGTGATCCGGGATCGTTGGAGCTGCCACCCAGGTGAACAGTCGATGCTTGGCCAGCGTTGCCGTGACGATGAAGCGCGGCAGAGGCTCTATTGCAGCCCGCATGTCTACGCGGGGGCGCTCGTGCAGCCACCATTCCGAGCGGGTCGTGCGTGAGGCAACGCGAGCCGGCTTCACGTGCTCAAGGACGTGCTGAAATGGCGCCTCGTAGAGTGCTGCCTCGGCTTTGGGCATTGCAGTGCCGAAGTCAATGATGAATACGCCGCGCGGCCGGCGCACGATATCAAGCCCATTGACCCAGGGGCGCACCACGTCGCTGTTCGGCCGGCCATTCGGGTTCAGTGGCGCGGCTAGCATCCTGGCCGCAACTTCTGGAGGTATGTCGAACGCGCCGCCCTTGGTATCGCCCATGAACGCCAGCCCTAATACCAATCCCGCGTGATCACGCCGCCTTTTGCTCGAGGTGGGGAAGGGCGTCCTGTGCGGCGGTGAGCCAGGCCCAGCCGCAGAGCTGGCGGACGCGGGCCGGGTCGGCGTCGAGTTCGCGGAGGAAGGCCTCGACGGCGTCGACCTTGTCGGCCAGCGTGGCGTAGGTCCGTCCCTCGACGCGGCGGCGGACCTCCTCGAACAGCCGCTCGGCCGGGTTGAGCTCGGGGCTGTACGGCGGCAGGGCCACCAGCGGCAGGCCGACCGCGTGGACGGCGGGGTCGGCGTGGCTGGGGGCGCCGTCCCACACCAGCGCGTCGAGCAGGCCGCGCGCCCGGACCTCGGCGACGACGGGCCGCAGGTCCTCGGCCTTCATGGAGGGCAGCCAGTCCCACCAGATGACGCCGGCCCGCCCGTCGACGGCCGCGACCAGGTAGGCCCACTCGTCGCGGAGCTGGAGCCGCTGGCGGACCTTCACCCCGCGCCGGCCCCAGACCCGCCGGGCGGTCCCGCGCAGCCCGATCCGCTGCTCGTCGGCGAAGCCCACCCGGCTGGCCCGCGTCAGGCCGACCGCCGCGAGGGCTTGCGCGAGCCCCCCTTTTTCCACCGCGCCTGCGCGGCGGTATCCGCCTTCGCGTGGACCGGGCGCGGCACCTTCGGCGCGCAGCGCGGCGACCACCGGCCGCAGGGCGGCGGCCTGCATGGTGTCGACCCAGTCCCACCAG
>JALYGH010000038.1 GCA_030777205.1 Chloroflexota bacterium | reverse complement strand
GGCCTGACGACGCTGGCTACCGCGCCGGCGATGGTCGGCGTGTACGCGGCGATGGCGCTCGTGGGCCTCGGGTTCGGCCTGCTGTTCCCCGCCGCGACGGCCCTCGTCGCCGACGCCGGCGCGCCGTCCAGGCGCGGGGCGGCCTTCGGCATCTTCTACGCGGTGTACTCTCTCGGGGTGATCCTGGGGGCCCTGGCGAGCGGCCTGTTGAGCGAGCTATTGGACCCGACGAGCCGAGCTCCGTTCCTGGTCGGCGCCATCTGCGCCCTCGTCGCCGTCCCGGCCGTGCTCGCGGCCCCGACGGGCCGGGCCGAGCCGGCATCCCGCTAACGATCCTCGCGGCTCCACCCGATCGCCGGCCCTGGGCAGGCTGTCGAGCGCGCCCTGGCGGTCGGCGGCCAGGACGCGACCAGCTTCGTCTCCGCGTCCCAGGTGCGATACTCCCCCACCAGCACCATCGTCATCAGCTCGCTGGTGCTGCATCCCGGCGCTGGGCCTGGCCGCGCGACCCGCGACCGCAGCACGTCGACCACCACGTCCAACCACGGGCGGGAGTCCTCGAACTCCGCTATCATCCGACCGTCCGCCAGGCGGCTCCGGCCGGTACTGAACACCCCTCCGGGTAGCCGGCCGGAGAACCTTCCGTCAATCCGGAACGCGCTCAAGAGCCTACTACTGCGGGTTTCGTAGACGTTGATGGCGCGGAAGCGACTCCCGGGCGCTCCCACCAGGGGGGAGCCGGCCATCAAGCCTCAGGCAACTCGCTGTAACCTCTACGCACATGACCGACCGTCCGCCGATCCGGATCGTGCGGAGCGACGTCCTCCACGAGGGCGCGAAGCTGCGGGTGGTCCGCGACCTCCAGGAACTGCCCGACGGCACGCTCGTCCCGTGGGAGTCCGTCGTCTACGTCGACGCGGTCCTCGCGCTGCCGATCGATGCTGATGGCACCGTGTACCTGGTCGAGCAGTATCGGCCACAGCTCGGGCGGCGAACGATCGAGGTCGTCGGCGGCGGGCGCGATCCCGACCTGACGCCCGAGGAGGCGATGCGCCGCGAGCTGCAGGAAGAGGCCGGCATCGTCGCGCGGCTCGTTCCGCTCGGCACGGCGGAACTCGGGGCGTCGGCGATCCGCTGCCGCGCGCACCTGTTCCTGGCCCACGTCGAGCACATCGCCGCGCCCGAGCCGGAGCCGTTCGAGCGCCTGATCGGCCACGTCGTCCGGCGGGCGGCGCTTGCCGAGGCCGTCGAGCTCGCGCTGGACGGGACGATCCAGGACGCGGCCAGCCGGGTGCTGATCCTGATGGTAGCCGAGCGCGTCCGACGCGCCGGCGCTCAGGCGGACGTCGGCACGACGTAGGCCGGATCGCCGTGGGCCGCGCCCTCGGCGTGCCCTTCGGCGGCCTGGACGACTCGGACGTCGCGCTCGCCAACCTCGACGACGCGGGTGAGGACGTCGGGGTGGCTGTTGTCCTGGGAGCGGATCAGGACGCGCTCGCCCACGTCGAGCGGCTCGCGACGCGTCCGCGCCACGACGATCTCACGCGGTTCGATCGTCCGCACGTAGCCCAGCTCCGGGGCGGCCAGCCCGCGTACCCAGGGAGCGGCGAGGATGCGGGCGGCCTGCTCGTCGTGGCGCGGTCGCAACGCCTCGGCGAGCGCCCACTCCGGAACGCGCGCGGCCTGGGCGGCGAAGCCGGCCGGCTCCAGCGCGACCGTGGCCACCACGGCCGCCAGCGCCTCGCGCGCCCCGCCGAGGCGTGTCCCGTCGATCAGGACGACGTGTCGGGCGGTCAGGATGCCGAGCACGGCCAGCGCCGCCGGGCGCGGCAGAGGCTCGGGGAACGCGGCGCGCAGCACGTCGGCGAGTCCGTAGCCGGCCGGGAGGTCGGGCCGGACGTAGCCGACCAGCCCGGTCGGCCGAGCCGCCAGAAACACGTGCTTCCGCGAGCTGGCGCGGGCCGGATCGCCGTAGAGCACCCGACCCTCGGCGTCAGTCCCGACCTGGACCGGGTTCGGCGGCACGACGGCGTCCGGCGCCAGCTCATAGGTGGCCCGGTCGACTCGGATGCGATGCGGCGCGTCGGACTCGGACATCACGCCCCCAACCTCAGCGGCCGGGTGCGTTCCCCGGCCGGCGGCCATCGACCTCCCCGGCATTCTACCGAAGCGAGTCCACCAGCTCGGTCAGCTCGTCCTGCTTCCAGGCCGGGGCATACCGCCGTGCGGCCCGCGCCTCGACGAGCGCCTCCTCGCGCCGGCCGGCGTCGCGGTAGAGGAGGGCGAGGTCGCGGTGGTAGATCCAGTTGCGTATCTGGGAGCGCATCGCCCGTTCCGCGTGCTGAATCGCGCTCGCCAGGTTCCCGGCCGCGCGATCGAGGGCAGCGACGCCGGCCGAGGCCGGCGCCGAGCGGTCGTTCAGGGCGAGCGCGCGCTCGTACAGATCCCGGGCAGCCGCGACGTCCCCGCGATCCCGCTCGACGTCGCCAAGCCGGGCCAGGCGCTCGGCGGTGGGTCGCGTGAGCGCCTCGGCCTGGCGATAGCGGGCGATGGCGAAGTCGGGGCGGCCCCAGGCGGCCAGGACGTCGCCGGCCTCGTCGTAGA
Source organism: Chloroflexota bacterium (assembly GCA_030777205.1). Lineage (GTDB taxonomy): Bacteria > Chloroflexota > UBA6077 > UBA6077 > JACCZL01 > JALYGH01. The sequence goes on along the minus strand of JALYGH010000038.1, from coordinate 250 downwards.
GCTGCGGGCGATGGGGACCGCACTCGATAGCGCGGTCGTACGCCTCGACGGCCCGTCCGAGGCGCTCGGCGCGCGTGGCCGGATCGTCCGTGGCCTCGGCCCAGGCTGACCAGAGCCGCCCGAGGTACGCGTACCCGTACGGATCGCGCGGGTTGATGGCCACGGCGCGCTGGAGGGTCAGCCTGGCGGCCTGGAACTGCGCCTCGCGGTTCGTCGGCGCCTGGGTGGCGAGGTCGTCGAACGTCGACGC
>JALYGH010000037.1 GCA_030777205.1 Chloroflexota bacterium | reverse complement strand
GTACACGGCCACCGTCGAGCGCCTCGGCCGCGAGCCGAACGACGTCGAGGTCGGCATCCTGTCAGCGATGTGGAGCGAGCACTGCGGGTACAAGCACTCGCGGCCGCTCCTGAAGCGGCTCCCGACGAGCGGGCCGCGCGTCGTCCAGGGGCCCGGCGAGAACGCCGGCGCCGTCGACATCGGCGATGGGCTGCTCTGCGTGCTGAAGATGGAGTCGCACAACCACCCGAGCGCCGTCGAGCCGTTCCAGGGGGCCGCGACCGGCGTCGGCGGCATCCTGCGCGACATCTTCACGATGGGCGCGCGGCCGATCGCGATGCTCGACTCGCTCCGCTTCGGGCCGCTCGACACGGGCCGTAACCGCTACCTCTTCGAGGGCGTCGTGGCCGGGATCGGGCATTACGGCAACTGCATTGGGGTTCCGACCGTCGGCGGCGAGGTGTACTTCGACGCCAGCTTTTCGGAGAACCCGCTCGTCAACGCGATGTGCGTCGGCGTCGTCGAGCGGGAGCGCCTGACCCGCGCGCGGGCCGGGGCGCCGGGCGACGTCGTGCTCGTCGTCGGGGCCGCGACCGGCCGCGACGGCATCCACGGCGCCACCTTCGCCTCGGCCGAGCTGGCGACCGAGCGCGAGGAGCAGCGCCCGAACGTCCAGGTCGGCAACCCGTTCCTCGAGAAGCTGCTGCTCGAGGCGTGCCTGAGCCTGTTGCCGAAGGGCCTGGTGAGCGCGATGCAGGACCTCGGCGCGGCCGGGCTGACCAGCAGCAGCGTCGAGGTCACGGCGCGCGGTGGGCGGGGCATTCGGCTCGACACAGCCCAGGTCAGCCGCCGCGAATGGGGCATGACCCCATACGAGGTGATGCTCTCCGAGAGCCAGGAGCGGATGCTGCTCGTCGTGCCGCCCGACGGGGTCGAGCAGGTCGTCGCGCACTTTGCACGCTGGGACCTCCACTCGGATGTGGTCGGCGAGATCACTGACGACGACGAGATCGTCGTCCTGGACGACGGGCGCGTCGTCGCGCGCCTGCCGATCCCGCTGCTCACCGACGACGTGCCGACCTACGTCCGCGAGGCGCGCCCGCGCCCGGAGCCGCAGCTGCCGCTGCTCCCGCCGGAGCCGGCCGACCTCGGCAGGGCGCTGCTCGACCTGCTTGGCTCGCCGAACGTGTGCAGCCGCCGCTCGATCTTCCGCACCTACGACCACACTGTCCGGGCCGACACCGTGATCGAGCCGGGCCTGGGCGCGGCGGTCGTGCGGATTCGCGGCACGTCCCGCGCGCTGACCATGACGATCGACTGCAACCCGCGCTACACGTGGGCCGCTCCCCGCCGCGGGGCCGCCATCGCCGTTGCCGAGGCCGCCCGCAACCTGGCCTGCCGGGGCGCCGAGCCGGTCGCGGTCACCGACTGCCTGAACTTTGGCAACCCGGAGCGCCCGGAGGCGTACTGGGAGCTGTCCGAGGCGATCGACGGGCTGGCCGAGGCGTGCCGGGCGCTGGACGTGCCGGTCGTCAGCGGCAATGTCAGCCTCTACAACGAGACGGACGGCGTCGCCGTCAAGCCCTCGCCCATGGTCGGGATGGTCGGCCTGATCGAGGACCGTGCGAGGGTCGTCGGCGGCGCCTTCCGGGAGGCCGGCGACGCGGTCGTGCTGCTCGGGCCGGTCGGCGCGGAGCTGGGCTGCTCGGAGTACCTTGGCGGGCAGGGACCGGCGCCGTCGCTGGACCTCGACGTCGAACGGCGCGCCCAGCTCGTCGTGCGCGTCGCGGCTCGGTGTGGGCTGCTCCGCTCGGCGCACGACTGCAGCGAGGGCGGGCTGGCCGTCGCGCTCGCCGAGTCGAGCATCGGCGGCGGGCTGGGCTTCGCCGGCGATCCGGACGCGCTCGCCAGCCTGCTCGCTGAAGCCGTAGCCGCCGGGCAGTCGCGCCGCCTCGACGCCGTCCTGTTCGGCGAGGGTCAGTCCCGCTTCGTCCTCTCCTGTCGCCCATCCGACCTCGAACCCCTCACGCAGCTCGCCGACGAGCATGGGGTTCCGATCTGCCGACTTGGGGCCGTCGCCGTGGATGGTTTCTGCTGGTCCGGTGCCTTCTCGCTGACCCTGGCGGAGGTGACCCTTGCCTGGAACCGCGACCTCTAGCGCCGCGCCGCTGACCGGTCTTCGCGAGGCGTGCGGCGTGATCGGGATCTACGCGCCCGGCGCCGACGTAGCACGCCTGGCGTACTTCGGGCTGTTCGCGCTCCAGCATCGGGGGCAGGAGAGCGCCGGCATCGCCACGTCCGACGGCGACCAGCTCTACGTGCACACGCGGATGGGGCTGGTGGCCCAGGCGTTCGACGAGTCGGCCCTGGCCGGGCTGAAAGGCCACGGCGCGATTGGCCACACCCGATACTCGACGACCGGCTCCAGCCGCGTCGAGAACGCCCAGCCGCTGCTCGTGCGCGGGAACCTCGGCCAGTTGGCCGTCGGCCACAACGGCAACCTCGTCAACGCGCCCTCGCTGCGCGAGGAGCTGGCGCGGCGTGGGATCACCCCCACGTCGACCACGGACTCCGAGGTGCTCGGGCTGATCTGCGCCAACGCGCCCGGCACGGACTGGCTCGCACGGTTGCGGGCGACCCTGCCCCGCCTCTCCGGGGCGTTCTGCCTTGTCCTGCTGACCCCGGACGCCCTGTTCGCCGTGCGCGACCCGCTCGGCATCCGCCCGCTCTGCCTGGGGCGGCTGCCGGACGGCGGCTGGGTGGTCGCCTCGGAGAGCTGCGCGCTCGACACGATCGGCGCCGCGTTCATCCGCGAGGTCGAGCCCGGCGAGCTGCTGCGGATCGACGCGGGCGGGGTCCGTACCGAGCGCTTCGCGACCAGCGAGGCGGCGCTGGCGAGCGGACGTCCGGTCGGAATCCAGCCGCTGCCGATGATGCCGACGCCACGTCGGGCCGCCTGCTCCTTCGAGCACATCTACTTCGCCCGACCGGACAGCGTCATCGACGGCCAGCTTGTCTACCTGGCCCGCGAGCGGATGGGCCGCGTCCTGGCCCGCGAGCAGCTGGCCGACGCCGACATCGTGATCGCCGTGCCGGACGCCTCCGTGCCGGCCGCCATCGGCTACGCGACTGAGTTGGGCATCCCGTTCCGGGAGGGCTTCGTCAAGAACCGCTACATCGGACGGACGTTCATCCAGCCGGTCCAGGATCAGCGCTCGGGCGACGTGGCGCTCAAGCTGAACCCCCTGCCCGAGGTGCTCAAGGGCAAGCGGGTGGTCGTCGTCGACGACAGCATCGTGCGCGGGACGACGACGCCGCGCGTGGTGGCTCAGCTCCGGCGGGCCGGGGCGAAGGAGGTCCACATGCGGATATCGTCGCCGCCGATGGCCTGGCCCTGCTACCTCGGGGTGGACACGGCGCCAATCGACAGCCTGATCGCGGCGCGGATGAGCGTACCCGAGATCCGTGCGCACATCGGCGCCGACTCGCTCGGGTATCTGAGCCTGGAGGGGCTGGTCGAGGCGATCGGCCTGCCCGAGTCGACCCTCTGCAACGCCTGCTTCCACGGCCGCTACCCGATGCCGATCGAGGTTGGGCAGGACAAGTTCGCGCTGGAGCCGACGTGAGCGAGCTGCCGGCGAGTCCGGCCTACACCCACGCCGGCGTCGACATCGCGGCCGGCGAGCGGGCCGTCGACCTGATCAAGGCGAGCGTACGCTCGACCTGGGCTCCCGTCCACGGCCCGACCGGGCCGCGCGTGCTCGGCGACCTCGGCGCCTTCAGCGGGCTGGTCACGCTCGGGACACGCTACCGCGAGCCGGTCCTGGTCAGCAGTACGGACGGCGTCGGCACGAAGCTGATCGTGGCGATCGCGCTGGACCGCCACGACACGATCGGCCGCGACCTGGTGGCCCACTGCGTAAATGACGTCCTCACCTCGGGCGCCGAGCCGCTGTTCTTCCTCGACTACGTCGCCGTGGGCAGGCTCGTGCCCGAGCGGGTCGCCGCGATCGTTGAGGGCATCGCCGCCGAGTGCCGCGCCAACGACTGCGCGCTTGTCGGCGGCGAGACGGCCGAGATGCCGGACGTGTACGCCCCGGACGAGTACGACCTGGCCGGCTTCATCGTCGGCGTCGTCGAGCGCGACCGGATCGTCGACGGGCGGGGCATCGAGGCCGGCAGCGACGTCTGGGGGTTCCCGTCGAGCGGGCTGCACACCAACGGCTACACGCTCGCGCGCCGCGCCCTGGCCGGCCTCGCGCTCGACACGCCCCACCCGGACCTCGGCCGCCCCCTCGGCGACGAATTGCTCACGACGCACCGCCCGTACCTGCGCGAGATGCGGCCGCTCCTCGACGCCGGGCTGGTGACCGGCATGGCCCACATCACCGGCGGCGGCATCGTAGGCAATATCCCGCGGATCCTCCCCACCGGCCTAGGCGTCGAGCTCCAGTGGGGGGCGTGGCCGGTGCCGCCGATCTTCGACCTGATCCAGCGTCGCGGCGAGGTCTCGTTCCCCGAGATGACCCGCGTCTTCAACCTCGGCCTCGGCTGGGTGTTCATGGCGCCCCCTGGAGCCGCCCCCGTCGTCCGCCGCCTCGCCCCCGATGCGATCCACGTCGGCCGCGTCGTCCCGGTCCGCCCGGATGCTCCGCGCGTCCGGCTGCTCGGGGCACCGTGACGCCGCTTCGGCTCGGCGTCCTGATCTCCGGGCGCGGCTCGAACCTGCTGGCGATCCTGGAGGCGATCGAGCACGGCGAACTGCCGGCCGTCGTCGCGCTGGTAGCCTGCAATCGACCGGAGGTGGCCGGGCTCGCCCATGCAACCTCGCGCGGCATCCCAACCCTCGTCGCCGGCCGCGCCAGCTACCCATCACGCGCCGACCGCCACAGGGCTATCGCCGATGCGCTCACGGCGACCGAGGTGGACCTCGTCGTCCTGGCCGGTTGGGACGAGATCCTGATCCCCGAGTTCATCGCCCGCTTCGACGGCCGCATCTTGAACGTCCACCCGTCGCTGCTGCCGGCGTTCGCCGGGACGCTCCACGCCCAGCGCGACGCCCTGGCCTACGGCGTCAAGGTGAGCGGCTGCACGGTCCACCTGGTGACCGACGACGTGGACGGCGGGCCGATCGTCCTCCAGCGCGCCGTCCCGGTCTTCGAGGACGACACGCCGGAGACGCTCGCCGCCCGCATCCTCGCCGAGGAGCACCGAGCGCTCCCCGAGGCCATCTCCCTCTGGGCCGCCGGCCGCGTCCGTGCCGAGGGCCGCCGAATCAGGATCCTCCCGCCGCCCACGTGACGCTCCGTTGCCCGGATTGCCGCGCTGGCGACGACAGGCCGCGTCGCGGACTCGACATCCTCGGTAACCCGCGCTGTCGGAGCGGCGCACCCACAGTACACACCTGGCAAGGTGCGTAGAAGTGGCCCGCCGGCCGGGCGCTCCCGGGTGGAAGCCGCCTCACGCCAATCCACAGCCCGTATGGCGCCCCTCGCCACTTGCATCCAGGTCAGGCTTCGCTCCGTACTATGCGTGGGAGGTGGGACCGAGATGCGACGACGCGGCTTGCGCGCTTCTTCATGTTTTCCTAAACTCCTGTCGGTTTCGGCAGGTCAGGATAAGGGGGAGAACGTGGCAAGGCGGCGCGTCCTGGTCGTCGACGACGACGAAAACATCGTCCAACTCGTGAAGATGTACCTGGAGCGGGACGGCTATCAGGTCTGGACCGCGCACGACGGCACTGAAGCGCTCCTCGAGTACGGCCGCTCGCGCCCCGACGTCATCGTGCTCGACCTCATGCTGCCCGGCGTGAGCGGGCTCGACGTCTGCCGCGAGGTGCGCCGCGAGTCGAATGTGCCGATCGTCATGCTGACGGCCAAAACGACCGAGGTCGACAAGCTGACCGGCCTGGACCTGGGCGCCGACGACTACGTCACCAAGCCGTTCAGCCCCCGCGAACTGCTGGCCCGGATCCGCGCCGTCTTGCGGCGGGTGCCCGGCGCGAACGAGGGCGGTCCCGAAGAGATCGTCATCGGCCCGCTCACGCTCTACCCCCGCCGGTTCCAGGCCGAGGTCGAGGGGAAGTCGATTCGCCTAACGCCGACCGAGTTCAACCTGGTCCGGACAATGGCCGAGGCGCCGGGCCAGGTCTTCAGCCGCGCCCAGCTCATCGAGAAGGCGTTCGGCTACGACTTCGAGGGCTTCGAGCGCAACGTCGACGTCCACATCACCAGCCTGCGTCGGAAGCTCGAGAAAGGGCCGGCGCGGCTCATCAAGACCGTGTATGGTCTGGGGTACAAGATGGAGGCGGACGCCGAGCGGGTAGGCGGTAAGCAGTAGGCAGGAGAGGACGACCGGGTGTCCCGACCGCTCCCAGGCGCTGATGACCGCGTGCCGCCGGCCGCTACCCTCGTGATCCGCTGCCTGCTGCCTATTGCCTACCACCTACCGCCCCATGCCTAGCCGCCTCTGGTTCCGCCTGCTGATCGGCACCTGCCTGGTGCTCGCTATCACGCTCGGCGCGGTGTTCCTGCTCGTCAATCGGGCGGTCACGGCCAGCTTCCAGGACTACGTCGAGGATCAGCAGTCGGTCCGCATCCAGCGCGCCGAGAGCATTCTCAGCCGTTACTACGACCGCCGCCGCGAGTGGTCGGGCGTCGAGCCGACCGTCCAGTCGGTCGCCGACCTGATGGGCCAGCGTCTGGTGCTGACCGATGCTCAGGGACGGGTCATCGCCGATTCGGCGGGCACGCTGGTCGGCGAGACGGCCCGCGACGAGTGGCGCGGCAAGCGCGTCTCGCTGCGCTCTCAGGAGTTCGCGGTCGGCACGCTGTACATCAACCCGACGCTCGGCGGACCACAGCCGCTCGATCCGCGGGCGCAGCTCTTCCTGGGGACGCTGAGCACGTACCTCTCCTGGGCGCTGCTGATCGGCCTGCTCGCCGCGGTCGCGCTGAGCGTCGGCCTGGCGCGCTGGCTGGCGGCGCCGCTGGAGGCCCTCACCCGCGCCGTCCGCCAGATGGAGCGCGGCGAACGCGGCCAGCACATCGACACGTCCGTGGGTGGCGAGGTCGGCGCGCTGGCCGAAGCGTTCAACTCGCTGACCGACTCGCTCGCGCGCGTCGAGGGGTTGCGCCAGAACATGGTCACCGACATCGCCCACGAGCTGCGGACGCCGCTCTCGAGCGTCCGCGGCTACATCGAGGCGATGCAGGACGGCGTCGTCGAGCCGGACGCGCAGACGCTGGACACCGTGCACCGCGAGCTGCTGCAGCTCACCCGCCTGGTGGACGACCTCCAGGAGCTGTCGCTGGCCGAAGCGCACCAGCTCCACCTCGATCGCGAGGAGACGGACCTCCGCGAGCTGGTCGAGTGGGAGGTCCGTGCCTTCCGGCCGCAGGCGGCCGCCCAGGGCATCGGCCTCGCGGTGGACTCGATGGCGGACGCTCCGACGCTTTGGGTCGACCCCGGCCGCGTCAGCCAGATCATCGGCAACCTGCTGCGCAACGCGCTCGCGCACACGCCGAGCGGTGGCCGGATTGGCG
>JALYGH010000036.1 GCA_030777205.1 Chloroflexota bacterium | reverse complement strand
CTCGGGGGCGGCCGGAGCATTGGCGGGCGCCCGCGCGACCGGGCCGCGTTCGATGCCCGCTTCGAGCAGATGGTCCGGATGTACCATCAGGTCGCCGAGCGGGCCCTGGCGCGCGGCGTCCCGGTTCACGTCCACCCGACCTCCACACCCGACTCGCTGATCCTGGTGAAGGCCGAGTACGAGCGGCTCGTCGCGGCCCTCGATCCGTCGCGCGTGGGCCTCGGACCGGACACGGCGCACATCACGCGCGGCGACGAGCCGGCCCTCGACTTCGTCGCCCGCCACACCGAGCGGATCGTCCACGTCCACCTGAAAGACGCCCACGCCGGCGGCGATTACGCGCCGATGGGCAGCGGTGACGCTGACATCGCGGCCGTCGCTCGCCTCCTCGCCGAGCGCGGCTACGCGGGCTGGTTCATCGCCGAGGAGGAGTCCGAGGCGAGCGGCGCCGACCCGGCCGCGGCCGTGCGCGCCAGCCGCGAGTACCTGCGCCGCCTCGGCTACTGATGCGACAAGACTGCCCTGGTTCGGCACGATTCTTGATGCCCCTGCGACCGGCCCGGTTGCAGTAGCGCGCAGATGCGGAGGTCCCAGAGTGCCGCACGACGACACCGTTCACGCTCAGGCGCTCGAGAGCGGGGACTACGCCGACGAGATCCTCTTCGACGAGGAAGCCCTGACCGTCAGCTTGATCCACTTCGCCGACGGCAGCCACAGCGTCCGCCTCGACTTGTTCGACCGCGGCCTGTCGGTCGTCATGGACACGCCGGCCTGGCTCGACCTCGATACGGTACTTCCGGAAGTCAGCGAGGCCGAGCCGACCCTCGGCAGCGGGTACGTCACCGTCGAGCGGCAGCCGGCCGACGGCGACACCGGCTATCGCATCACGATCCAGGGCGGCGACGTCGTCGGCCGGGTCAGCCTGATCTTGCTCGAGCCCGAGGTTCGGCTCCTGCGTGCCGCCCTGCAGCAGAGCCGCGAGGCGGTCGAATCGGCCGACACGATCGACCACGAGGCGCAGATCCCCGGCTTGGGGAACGGCCAGGGCTCGCCGACCTGACCGGGGCGAGTAGCGCGTAGCACGCCGGGCTCGGTCCCCGCCTCACCGCTGCAGCGGGACGCGGGGACCGAGCTACCCTGCCGGTCGCTCTGCACGAGGAGGGGGAGGGAGTACCGCGTTGGTTGTCAATGAGCTTCGGAACGAGTACCTGAAGGACGCCCCGCCGCGCATCTTCGACGTCCACGTTCACTACCCGTGGCGGACGGACGCCGCGCGCGGTCTGCCGGCCAACTTCCAGGCCGAGATGCTGGCCTACACCTGCCGTCGCCTCAACATCCGCAAGGTCGCCCTGCTCGGCCGACCGGCCGACGACGGCTGGGAGGCGACCCTGGCGGCGTGGCGGGCGTTCCCGGAGCTGGTGGTGCCGCTGGCCCAGGTCTGGCTCGACGAGCACGGCCCCGACACGGTCGAGCAGCTCTTCGAGCGCGGGTTCCGGGGCCTGAAGATCACGACGCCCGCCCGCGACTACGACCACGAGGCGTACTTCCCGCTCTACGAGCGTGCCGAGGCGCTCGGCATGCCGATCCTGTTCCACACCGGCATCCGCGGCGGCCCGATCGACTTCTTGCTGTTCCACCCCCGCGATCACGAGCTGGCCGAGCGGACGGCGACCGAGTCGGAGCGGATGCTGCGCGGCACGACGCGCGGCGCCGCGCGAATGCAGCCGGTGTTCCTCGACACGATCAGCGTGGCGTTCCCGAGGCTGCGGATCATCGGGGCGCACCTTGGCTACGGCATGTACGACAGTGCCTGCGCCATCGCCCGCTGGCGGCGGAACGTCTCGTTCGACATCTCCGGTGGGAAGGTCGTGCGCGGCCACATCATCGGGCGGGAGATGATCTACCGCGAGATCCTGCCCGAGAAGCTCCTGTTCGGGTCCGACTGCGACGTCGCCCACATGAGCCGCGAGGTCACGGCCTGGATGGATGCATTCGAGGCGATGGGCGTGTCGGCGGCCGACCAGGATCGGATCTTCTACAAGAACGCGGCGGAGATCTTCGGGGTCGACTAGGCCGGGCAGCGGCGATCACGCAGGCCGGACGCGGTCAGGCGGCGACCGCGTCCGGCG
>JALYGH010000035.1 GCA_030777205.1 Chloroflexota bacterium | reverse complement strand
CCGCCATCCGCCAGGAATCGTGGCGCCTCTACGTTCCTGACCCGCCGTCGCCTACCCCGGCCACTGAAATACCCGCTGCCTCCTGGCCTGCTACCCGGCTTGCCAGCGCGTGAGGGCGGAAGTCGAGCCTAGATAGTGCTCTGCCCCTCGCGGTGGCCCGAACCAGGCCCGATCCGGGACAATGAGTAGGTCATTTGTTCTATCATCTCTCCGAGTCGAGGCCGGCTCGGGTACGCGACACGGGGAGGGCGGGATCGTGCCACAACAGGGCTTCCACTGTATCGTCGACTTCGTGGACGTCCCGTACGAGGCGTGCATCGCATGTGCCGCGACGAATGGGCGCTGCCAGTTCACCGCCAGCCTGTTGCGCGGGATGGCCGAGCAGGCCGAGGGCCGCGAGCCGGACGAGCCGGGTAGCGCCAGCGTGACGTCGCTGACGGGCTGCGCGCGGCAGACGTTCCTGAAGGAGACCGAGCCGTTCTACCAGCGCCCGGACGAGCAGTACTGGGCGTATCGCGGGACGATCGGCCACACGATGGTCGAACGCGGGGCCGGCGAGGACGTGATCGTCGAGCGGCGCTTCGCCCGCGAGCTGCGGCTGCCATCCGGACGCACGCTGACGATTACCGGCCGCCCGGACGAGGTCGTGCCGGAGCGCAAGCTGCTGGTCGAATACAAGACGACCGACCGGCCGCCGAAAGCGCCGTCCCTCCAGCACATCGCTCAGCTCAACGCCTACCGCTGGGTCGTGGCCCCGGAGCACGCCATCGAGCGGCTGGGCATCGTCTACCTGACGATGCGCGGCGTCCAGAAGGCGTCAGTGCCGATCTGGCCGGATGAGCAGGTCGAGCGGTTCCTCGGCGAGCGGGCGGCGGGGCTGGCGCAGGCTCGCGAGACGGGCGAGTGGCCGGCGATGACCGAGGACACCTGGATGTGCAACTACTGTCCGGTGGCTCGTGCCTGCCGGCGCGGCCCGCTGACTCGGCCGTCAACTGCCGACGCGGCCGATCTCGACGTACTCGCCGTCGGCGCGCCCGCGGTGGACGTGGCGGGCACGGATGTGCCGTTGGCAGGCGCGGCTTCGGAGATGGTCGAGGGGGTGATCGGATCCATCCGCCCGCACAGAGTCAGAATGGACCTGCCGGTCGTCTCGGCGGACATCCCCGACGACCCCGGCGACACCTCGGAGCCGGTCGTCGAGCCCGAGGACATCGATGAGTGGGACCCGGCCGAGCGCGGTGCGCTCGTCGCGGGCGCGCCTGCCTGAACCCTCCGCCCAAGCTCGGTTCCCGTTGCCCGATTAATCCTGCCCTCCCTGAGATCCCGCGATCCGGGTCGCCGAATGGCGCAGCGGTGCCAAGTCGCAACCCCAGGAAGCGTCTAGAATGGGTGAGCGACTGGTAAGGAGGGGTCATGCGAGGCGTCGTCTTTCTCGGCGACCGCGAGCTGAAGCTGCGCGAGTTTCCGGATCCGGAGCCGGGTCCGCGCGAGGTCATCGTGCAGATGAAGGCGTCCGGCATGTGCGGCAGCGATCTGAACACGTACCGACTCCCACGAGAGCAGCGGATGCGCCGACCGGTCCACATCGCCGGCCACGAGCCATGCGGCGTCGTCGTCGCCCGGGGGGCCGGCGTCGGCGACGACGAGGCGCCGGTCGGCGAGCGGGTGATGATCCATCACTACAGCGGCTGCATGCGGTGCCGGAACTGCCGCATCGGCTACACCCAGATGTGCCTGAGGGGAACCAAGGTGTACGGCAGCGGCGCCGATGGCGGCCACGCGAACTTCATCCGGGTCTGGCCGTACATGCTCGTGCCGTTGCCCGACGAGCTGACCTTCGAGGAGGGCGCGGCCGTCTCCTGCGGGACCGGCACGGCGTTCCTGGCGCTCGAGCGGCTGGCCGTCTCGGGCCGTGATACGCTTGCTATCTACGGCCAGGGGCCGGTCGGGCTGAGCGCCACGATGCTGGCGAAGGCGATGGGCGCGCGAGTGATCGGCATCGACATGTCGCCGGAGCGGCTCGAGCTGGCGAAGGAGTTCGGCGCCGACGAGGTCGTGAACGCCGGCGAGACGGACCCGGTCGCGGCTGTCAAGGAGCTCACCCACGGCGAGGGCGCGGAGGCGACGCTCGACTGCACCGGCAACCCGGCGGCGCGGGCCAACGCGGTCAAGAGCGCGATCGACTGGGGGCGGGTCTGCTTCGTCGGCGAGGGCAACGACGTTCGGCTGGAGCCGAGTCCGGACATCATCCACAAGCAATTGACGATCTACGGCTCCTGGACGTTCAGTCAGACCGGGCAGGCCCGCTGCGCCCGCTTCGTCATCGACCGGGAGATCCCGCTCCACAAGCTCCTGACCCACCGCTTCAGACTCGACGAGGCCGAGGCCGCCTACAAGCTATTCGACACCCAGACGACCGGCAAGGGCGTATTCGTCTTCGAGTAGGGACGTCCCCGGTCCCCCAGCATCGGGGGATCGGGGGCCACCCCGGCCGCCGTGTACGGCTCCGCGCTCTACGGCCCCGCCTTGCTGTGGGTCAGCCCGAGTTCGACCAGCGTCTCGGCGAGCTTGAGCGCGGCGGCGTTCGGGTCGATCACCGGGACACCGAGGATGTCCTGCACTCGCGGCGCGAGATCGCCGAGGCCGGCGCAGCCGAGGATCAGGACTTCGGCACGGTCCCGCTCGATTGCCTCCCGCCCGGCTGTGACCACCCGATCGAGGACGCGGTCACGGTCGACGACGGTAGCGAGGACTGGCAGATCGAGCGGGACGCACGAGGCCAGGCGGCGGTCCAGTCCGTGCAGCAACGCCGCCCGCTCGCGGATCGGCACGCGGCGGGCCAGGGTCGTCAGGACCGAGAAGCGGTACCCGAGCTGGGCTGCCAGGTGCATCGCCGACTCCTGGATGCCGAGGACCGGCAGCGTCGTCAGCTCGCGGGCGGCGTCGAGCCCGGGGTCCGAGAAACAGGCGATCACGATGGCATTGAAGCCGTCTGCCTTCGCCCGCCTGACCAGCTCGAGCATCGGCGGGACGCACTGCGCCTCGTCGAGCGCCGACTCGATCGCCGGCGGCGCACTCGGCGGGTTCGTCACGACCACCTCGGTGTCGCGTCGCTTCACCGCGGCGAGCTGGTCGCGGATGACGTCGCTCATCTCGAGGCTGGCATTCGGGTTGACGACCAGGATGCGCATACTTGCCTCGCCCGGCGCACCATCCGCGTCCTCAGCGCCATGGTGGGTTGGCGTGGGTTCCATTTGGAAGGGTAGCGAGCATCCGGGCGTGAGGCAAACGCGCCGAACGGGCCGCCTCTATGAGTGGCGCCTACGTACCGGCAACTGGCGGGTGATCGTCTGATTAGATCGTGACGGCAGGCGTTCGTGGTGCCCCGGTGTCGCCCGGGAGGGACCTCTACCGCGACTGGGCGCGCGTCGCCTTGACCGGCCCGGCCGGACTTGGTACCGTCACCACGAAGGATCTGTCGCCAGCCGGCATGTCCCGTTGCCACGGCGTTGCGCCGAGCCCCTTCGATGAGGAGCCCCATGTCCGCCGCGAGCGCCCAGACCGACACCGGCCAGGCCGCCGTCGGCCAGGCGATCATCGACTGCGACGTCCACGCCACCGTCCCTAACGCCCGTGCCCTATTCCCGTATCTGTCCGACTTCTGGCGGGAGACGGTCGAGCAGACCGGCTTCAAGGGTGCCAGCGAGCGATCCTACCCGACGAGCGCCCCGACCTCGCTCGCCCCGGGCGCCGCCACGCCGACCGGGGTTAGGTCCGGGACGGAGCTCGGCCACGTCAAGGCCGCCGTCCTCGACCGCCCGAACGTCGAGCTGGCCATCCTGAACTGCGCCTACGCCGTCGACGCCATCCCCAACCCTTACGCGGCCGATGCGTTCGCGCGGGCCACCAACGACTGGCTGATCGAGCACTGGCTGGACAGGGAGCCGCGCCTCCGCGCCTCGATCGTCGTGCCGATCCAGCACCCCGATCTCGCCGTCGCCGAGATCGACCGCGTCGGCGGCCACCCGGGCTTCGTCCAAGTGTTCCTGCCGGCTCGCTCGGAGCGGCCGTACGGCAACCGCCGCTACCTCCCGGTCTTCGAGGCGGCCCTGCGCCACGACCTGGTCGTCGGCGTCCAGTTCGGCGGCTGGCCCGGAGTTCCGCCAACTGCCGGCGGCTGGCCCTCGCATTATGTCGAGGAGTACGTCGGCATGGCCCAGGTATTCCAGTCGCAGCTCATGAACATGGTCGTCGAGGGCGTGTTCGATCGCTTCCCGGACCTGCGCGTGACGTTCGTCGAGAGCGGGTTCGCCTGGCTGCCGGCGTTCCTCTGGCGGTTCGACAAGGAGTGGAAGGCGCTGCGTCGCGAGGTGCCCTGGGTGAAGCGCCCGCCGACCGAGTACATCCTCGAGCACGTCCGCTTCACCCTCCAGCCGATCGACGCGCCGCCGGACCGCCGGGAGCTGATGGAGACGCTGGACCAGATCGGCTCGGACGACGTCTTGCTCTACTCTAGCGACTACCCCCACTGGCATGACGACGCGCCGGCCGAGTTCCCCTTCGACCTGCCACCCGACCGAGCGCGGAAGATCCTGTCCGATAACGCCCGGGCGTGGTATCGGCTGTGATGACCTGGGGTTGATACCTCGTCCACCGTTCGCGGAAGTGACTCCACGAAGATCGGCATCGTCGGCGCAGGTAACGCGCGATCGGTGCCGGCCCGCCGCCTGCCAGGCCACTTGCGCGCTCGCTCGAAGGCGCAGGCCGTCGAAGCCTGAGCAGAGGTAGGCGTCATCAGGGGCAGCGCGGACGCGAGGTCCTGTTCTTGCGCCACGGAAGGTGTCTGGCACCACGACGGCGGGGAGTCGGTGGTGATCTCGTAATTGTGCTCGGGGCCGGGCCACCAGACGGCGCCCGGCGCTTCCAAGGTCACCGACTCGTGCCTGCGAAGGTGGCTCGAATATCTGGTGCGATCGAGGGTGCGCTGCTATACTCGCCGCGCCGGTGTCGCGGCGCCGCGCCTGGGTCGCGGTGGGCGACGGACGCTCAACTCTTTGACGGACGCTCAACTCTTTGAAGGAGGCCCGCCATGCAGTCGGGTGCTTCGGACCGCGGAACGCCAGACCTGTCGCCCACGCGCGTGACCTCGCGCCGCTCGATGCTCAAGGGGCTCGTCGCCATCATGGCCATCGGCGCGGTGGCGCCGCTCGCCGCCGCCTGCGGCCAGCAGTCCCCGGCCGCGCCGAAGGTGGAGAACAAGCCGGCCCCGGCCGGCGCCGCCCCAACTGCCGCGGTGAACACATCGGCCAAGCCGGTCGCCGAATCCAAGGCCGAGGTCAAGCCCGCCGAGGTCAAGCCGGACGCGAAGCCCCAGCCGGCCGAGGGCACGAAGGGCGGTAGCCTGAAGATCGCCATCCTCGGCGAGCCGCCGGCCCTGGATTACATGTTCACGACGGCGACCGTCACGAACAACACCATGTGGCACGTCCACGAGACGCTGTTCGCCCGCGACAGCAAGCAGGTGCCCCAGCCGTTCCTCGTCGACAACTACGAGCCGTCGAGTGACGGGACGACGGCGGTGCTGCGGCTTCGCCAGGGCGTCCTGTTCCACAACGACAAGGAGATGACGTCGGCCGACGTCGTGGCGTCGCTCAAGCGCTACGGGTCGATGGCCCCGCGCGGCAGGCAGATCTTCAACGACGTCGAGACGGTCGATGCCACCGACAAGTACACCGTCACGTTCAAGTTCAAGGCCCCGCGGACGGGCATCCTGCCGGTCTTCCTTTCGCGAGACGCGCTGATCACCACCGAGGAGATCGCGAACCAGTTCCCGAAGGAGAAGATGACCGAGTACGTCGGGACCGGGCCGTACCGCTTCGTCGAGCACCAGCCGGACCGCTTCGTGAAGCTCGCTCGCTTCGACAAGTACGTCGCCGACGAGCGCCCGGCCGACGGGACGGCCGGCCGCCGCGTCGCCTACCTCGATGAGCTCCAGTTCATCCCGGTCCCGGAGGAGTCGGTCCGTGCGGACGGCGTCGGCACGAACGAGTACCACTACGGCGACAGCCTGGCGCCCGACACCTACGACAAGGTGAAGTCGTACCCGAACGTCGAGGCGGACATCGCCAAGCCGTATTACTGGGCGGTGGTCCACTTCAACAAGAAGGAGGGTCTGTTCACCAACCAGAAGCTGCGCGAGGCCGTGCTGCGCTCGGCGAGCATCGAGCCGATCGCGCAGTCGGCGTTCGGGAACAAGGAGTTCTACCGCCTCGACCCCGCTATGGCGGCGCCGGAGACGGCCTGGTTCACCGATGTCGGCAAGGACGTCTGGAACAACCCGGACCCGGAGCGGGCCAAGGCCTTGATGCAGGAGGCCGGCTACGACGGGACGCCAATCCGCTGGATGTCCACCAAGGAGTACTTCTACAACTACAACGCCGGCCTGATCTTCAAGCAGCAGCTCGAAGCGGTCGGGTTCAAGGTCGACCTCCAGGTGATGGACTGGGCAACGCTGGTCCGCCGCCGCTCCGACCCGAAGGAGTACGACGTGTTCGTGACGGCCCACGAGTCGTACTCGCACCCGGTCCTCCAGCCGTACATCGCCTCGACCTGGCCGGGCTTCTGGGAGAGCGCCGAGAAGGACAGGCTGGCGGCGGCGATCATGGCCGAGACCGACCCGACGAAGGCCCAGGACCTGATCGCCCAGCTCCAGCAGCTCCAGTACACCGAGGTGCCGTGCCTCAAGTACGGCGAGTACTTCGCGCTGCGGGCCCGGTCGAACAAGCTCATGGGGATGAACAACCCGAGCGACCCGTTCTTCTGGAACGCCTGGCTGGCGTAGGGCGCGCGGCGCGAGCGGGCCCAAGGTCGTG
>JALYGH010000034.1 GCA_030777205.1 Chloroflexota bacterium | reverse complement strand
GCGGGTGAGGTGAGGACGGTCGCCGGGACCTCCAGCGCGGCGCCGGCCGGGCGGCCGACGACGAGGGCGTCCAGCAGGCGATTGAGGGCCGGGCGGATCTCCGCGTCGCTGCCGGCCCGCTCGTAGTAGCGGGTCACCGAGCGCAGCACGTCGCGGTGGAGGGGGTCCTCCTCGAAGACGAACAGCAGCCGCTCGCCGTCCTGAGTCGCCTGGAGCAGACCGGTCGCGGAGTTGGTCAGCCCGCACTGCGGCACGCTGGTGGCCACGGCGACCTGGTTGGTCGTCCAGGACCAGCCGTCTGCGATGAATCCGGCGCCCTGCTCGTTGCGGGCCACGAACGGCTTGAGCTCCGTCACCTCGGTCAAAGCGCCGTAGATCGGGTAGGCGCCGTGACCCGGGACGCCGAACAGGTACCGCACGTCCCGCTCGATAAGCGCGTCGACGAGCGCCCGCGCACCGCTTCGAGTCGCAACCGTCACCGTTCGCCTCCCGCGCGGCCCGCCGGCTGTTGGCGACGGACCATGATCGCTCGCATACCGGCCGCCGAGGCACCGGGGACCTAAGGATGGCGCACCGGCGCGCCGGGCGCAATCCGGCGCGCCCGCCTGCCTGAATCTAGCCCGATGGGCGAAGCCGGATCTGGTCGGGACCCACGTCCTCCACTGCTGCGGGCGGGGGCTCACCCGGGCTCGATCGGGATGGTGAGGCGGACGCGGGTGCCGCGAGCCGGCGCCGAGGCCAGCTCCAGCGTGCCGCCGACCAGCGCCGCCCGCTCGCGCATCCCGAACAGGCCGAGGCTGCGCTGGCGGCTGTCCAGCGCGGTATCCAGGTCGAAGCCGCGCCCATTGTCCGCCACCAGGACCGTCAGCCGACGCGGCTCGGCCACGAGCGACACCTCGGCCCGCGTCCCGAGGCTGTGGCGCGCGACGTTCGATAGCGCCTCCTGGACGACGCGGTAGACGACGAGCTCGACCTCCGGCGGGAGGCGGTCCGGACGGACGGTGGCCCGCACGTCGACGTGGATGTGGGTGCGCTGCGAGAACTGGCGGGCGTAGGCGTCGAGCGCGGCGACGAGGCCGAGGTCATCGAGCATGGTTGGCCGCAGCTCGAGCGCCATCCGCCGCACGCCCTCGAGCGCCTCCGAGGTTACCGCGCGCATGTCGGCCATCGTCCGCCGCAGCGTTTCCGGGTCGTGGGAGCGCTCCGCGACGCGCTGGCGGACGAGCAGCGAGGCGAGCGCCTGGGCCGTCTCGTCGTGCAGCTCGCGGGCGATGCGCAGGCGCTCCTCCTCCTGGGCGTTCATGATCTGGGTCGAGAGGGCGCGCAGGCGTTCGCCGTGCTCGTCGAGGCGGTCGAGCATGGCGTTGAGGGTCTCGCGCAGGGTCTCGAGCTGCGGGTCGGTGAACGGATCCCGCGCGGCGCGGGCGCGCAGGTTGCCCTTGCGGACCTCCTCGACGGTGCGGGTGATGCCGTCGAGCGGACGGAGCGCCGCCTTCAGCACGACGAAGTTGACCGCGACGCTCAGGGCGGCGCCGATCGCGGCGAAGACGAACACGAGCTGGACGGGGCTCTCGTCGAGCTGGCCGCGCACGGCTTGGGCGGTCACGAGCGTCCCGACGACCGCCCCGAGCATGACGATCAGGCCGTTGCCGATCATCACCTTGGTAAAGATCGGGAGCGCGGCAACGGCGTCGACTAGCCGCCGCCCGAGCCGTTCGGCCGGGCCGCGCGGGACTGGCGCCGACGCAGTGGGCGCGCGGCGCTCGACGGAGGCGGACTGGTCGACGGACGGGTGCTCGGAGGCAACGGCGTTCATACAAGCGGTGCGTGACGAGCGGCGTGAGACGAGCGGTGAGTGGATCACCTGCTTGATTGTACGGGCGATCTTGGTCGGCGGGCTGCGCCGCCTATGCGCCGGGCGCGAGCCAGGGCTCCAGCGGACCGAGGAATGGACTCGGGCGGCGGCGACTGCCCCACGGGGCCCGCTCTGACAGCGACAGGTACAGTCGACGGCGGGCGCGCGTCAGCGCCACGTAAAACAGGCGCCGCTCCTCTTCTTCGCCGCCCCGCTCCGTCGCGAAGCGGGCCGGCACGACCCCCTGGGCGAGGCCGGAGATAAAGACGGTGTCGAACTCCAGGCCCTTCGCCTGGTGGATCGTGACGATCGGGACGCGATCGTGGCGCTCGTCGAGGTGGTCGAGTCCTCGGGCGAGCGCCGCGAACTCCAGCAGGTCGCACAGCGCCTCACGCGGCGGCAGGGCGCCGTCGTCGCGCTCCGCGGCCAGGCGCACCAGCTCGTCGAGCCGCTCAGGCGCGTCAGCCGAGCCGGCGTACCGGTCGCGCAAGCCCGATTCGTCGACGACGCGGGCGAGTAGCTCGGCCGGGCGGGTCGCCTCGGCGGCCGACTGCCAGCCGGCGACGGCGTCGGCGAGCGCCCGGAAGGGTCGCCC
>JALYGH010000033.1 GCA_030777205.1 Chloroflexota bacterium | reverse complement strand
CCTCGGCCGCGCGCGCCCGCCACGGCACGTTCGCCACGCCGGTCAGGCCGAGCCGGGCGTCAGCGATCTTCTCGCCCTCGACGCGCACGACGGCCGCCACGCCGACCAGCGCGAACGCCCAGACCTTGCGATCCATCGCCTTGAGGTACGTGCTGCGCGTGCCCGGCGGCGGTGACGGCACCCGCACCGACAGGATCAGCTCGTCCTCGCCGAGCAGCGTCTCGGTGCGGCGGTCGTCGGTCGGCGGCGCGAAGAAGTCGGCCAGCGGGATCGTCCGCTCGCCATCGGCGCCCCTGACGCGCACGACGGCGTCGAGGGCGAGCAGCGCCGTCGGCAGGTCGGAGGGGTGGACCGCCACACACGGGCTCAGGTCGAAGATCGCGTGCTGCTGGTTCTCGCCCTCCCGTGCCTGGCACTCGTCACCGCCCTTCAGCCAGCACTTGAAGAGGTGGCTGCGGAAGTACCAGCAGCGCGGCCGCTGGAGCAGGTTCCCGCCGACCGTCGCCATGTTGCGGAGCTGGGGCGTCGCGGCGAGCGCGGCCGCCTCGGCCAGCGCGGTGTAGCGGTCCCTGACCAGGCCGTGCAGCTCGAGCTGGGCGAGCGTGGCCAGCGCGCCAAGCTCGAGCCCGTCGGCGCCGTCGAGGATCCGGTCGCTCAGCTCGGGGACGCGCTTGACGTCGACGAGGCGGGCCGGGGTACTGATGTCGGCCTTGATCAGCGGCAGCAGGTCGGTGCCGCCGGCGAGCGGGCGGACGCTGCCGTCCTCGCCGTCGGTGGTAAGCAGCGCGATGGCGTCGTCGACCGTGGCGGCGCTGGCGTAGTCGAACGGTCTCATGCGTGTCCTCCGGCTTCCTCGCCGGCCGTGCGCTCGGCCAGCGCTTCGAGCAGCGCGTGTCGCGAGAGCGGTGCGTGACGGATGCGGATCCCGACCGCGTCGAAGACGGCGTTCGCGATGGCCGGCGCGGTCGGGATGAGCGGCGGCTCGCCGATGCCCTTCGCCCCGGTCGGGTTCGCCTCCGGATCGGCCAGGTCGACGCGGGCGTGCTCGATTGGTGGGACGTCCGCGACGGTCGGCACCTTGTATTCCTCGAGGTTCGGGTTCAGCACGACCCCGGACCGAGCGTCCACGATCCGCCCCTCGGTCATCGCGAAGCCGATACCCTGGGTCACCGCACCGATCACCTGACTGTCGACGGTCGTCGGGTTGACGATCCGGCCGCAGTCGTGGGCCGCGACGACCCGCAGCAGCGTCAGCTCGCCGGTCTCGATGTCGACCTCGACCTCGACGCACTGGGCACCGAAGGTGCGGATCGCCTTGTCGGCCGGGTTCGGCCCGCGGGCCCCGTGCCCCTGGATCATATGCGGCGAGATCTTCTGGGTGATCTCAGAGACCTCGCAGGTGCGCTCCGGATGGCCCGCGACGACGATCTTGCCGTCTCGCACGTCCAGATCCTCGGCCGCGACCTCCATGACGACGCCGGCGGCTTCGAGGAGCTGGGCCTTCGCCTCGGCGGCGGCGGCGCGGACGGCCGGCCCGATCGTCGCCTGGGTGGCGCTGCCGGAGCTGACCGGCGCGTACGGGCCGTACGCCGTATCGCCGAGGTGGAAGTTGATCGACGCCATCGGCATCCCGAGCTCCTCGGCGGCGACCTGCGCGAGGCCGGTCCGTGTGCCGGTCCCGATATCCTGCGTGCCGGTCACGACGTCGACGCTACCGTCCGAATTCAGCTTCACCCAGGCGTACCCAGGCGGGTAGCCGCTGCCGCCCCAGTCGTGGGCCGCGAAGCCGATCCCGCGCCGCTTCGCCCCGGCCTCGGCCGGTTTCCGGTAGCCGCGCCAGTCGAATGCCTCGGTCGCCCGCTCGTAGCAGAGGCGCAGGCTGTCCGGCTGGGTGTATGGCTTGTCGTCCTGCGCCTGGTGCACGCGGCTGTAGTTCTTCAGCCGCAGCTCGACCGGGTCCATCCCGAGCGCGCGGGCCAGCTCGTCCATCGCCTGCTCGAGCGCGAACGCGCCCTCGACGTAGCCGGGCGCTCGGAACGCCACGGCCGGCCCCGTGTTCGTGTAGACGGTGGTCTGCTGGGTGCGGACGTTCGGGCAGCGGTAGAGGCCCTGGTAGATGCCGTACGTCATCGCCGCCTCGCCGCCGACCATGTGCGCCCCGGTGGCCTGGAGGATCGTCGCCTCGATGGCCGTCAGCGTGCCGTCCCGCTTCGCGCCGAGCCGGACGTGCTGGCGGGTCGGGTTGCGGTTGCCGGCGGCGAGGTTCTCGGCTTCGCGGTCGAGCATGAGCTGGACCGGCCGGCCGGCCGCCTTGGAGAGCAGCGCGGCGATGGCCGCTTGCTTCCAGGCAACCTGCTTGCTGCCGAACCCGCCGCCCATGTGCTGCTTGATGACCCGGACCTTGTGCTCGGGGAGCCCGAGCCGCTCGGCCATCTGCTGGCGCACGTCGAAGATCGACTGCGTCGAGTCGTACAGCGTCAGCGCGTCGCCCTCCCAGGAAGCGACGCTGCCATGGGGCTCGAGGCAGTTGTGGAGCGCGACCTGGGTGGTGTAGACCTCGTCGACGATCACCTCGGCCTCGCGGAAGCCGGCCTCCGCGTCGCCGCGCTCGTACTCCTTCGGCTCGCCGGCCTCGTTGCCGTCCGGGTAGAGCTTCGGGGCGCCCGGCTCGAGGGCCTGCTCCATGTCGAGCACGAACGACAGCGGCTCGTACTCGACGTCGATCAGGCGCAGCGCATCCTCGGCGATCTCCTCAGAGTCGGCCGCGACCGCCGCCACCTCCTCGCCGACGAAGCGGACCGTCCGGTCGAACAGCTTGCTGTCCTCGTACCACTGGATGTCCGGGGCGTTCTCGGCGCTCAGCACGGCGCGCACGCCGGGCAGCGCCTCGGCCTTCGACGTGTCGATCCGCGCGACCTGGGCGTGCGGGTGTGGGCTGCGCAGGACGCGGGCGTAGAGTTGCCCGGGCAGCATGACGTCGTAGGTATAGCGAGCTCGGCCGGTGACCTTGTCGGCGCCCTCGACGCGCGGGTGGGGCTTGCCGACCACGGTCAGCTCGGCGTCCTGGCCCCAGCGCGGCAGGGGCGTCTTCTCCTCGACTTTGTAGTCGTCCTCGGCCCCCTGGCCGGTGCGGAGCCGCTCGATGTGGAGCATGGTGGCACGGCGCTCGATCGTCATCGTCGGCTCCCTCCGGTCGGGCCGGCGCTCCCGGCCGGGTCGGCCTGGGCGGCCAGCTCGGCGGCGCGCAGCCCGGCCTTGACGATGTTCTGGTATGCCCCGCAGCGGCAGAGGTTGCCGCTGACCGCCCGGCGAACCTCTTCCTCGCTCGGCGCGGGCGTGTCGTTGAGCAGGGCGCGCACGCTCATCACCTGGCCGGGCGTGCAGAAGCCACATTGGAAGGCGTCGGCCTCGACGAAGGCTTGCTGGACCGGATCGAGCTCGTCGCCGGTCCCGAGCCCCTCGACGGTCGTGATCTCGCGGTCGGCGCAATCAACGGCCAGCAGGAGGCAAGCGTACATCGCGCGGCCGTCGACCAGGACGGTGCAGGCCCCGCAATCGCCCATGTCGCAGACCTTCTTCGCGCCGGTGAGGTAGAGGTCGTGCCGCAACGCGTCGAGCAGCGTACGGCGCGGCTCGACGGCGAGCGCGCGAACGCCCCCGTTGACCAGTAAGGTGACGAGCTCCATCGGTCTAGCTCCCCCTCGGCGGGCGCGCCGCCCCGGAAGGTAACACGCTCGATCTTCAGACGCGGCGAACGGACCGACTCGCGGCCGGACCTTGCGCCGCCGCGCTCATCAGCCGCAAGTCCCGTACCGAGGCGGGGAGCCATTTGGCGGTCGGAGGGTGCCGGGCCGTGCCCGGCGACGACCTCCTCGGCGGGATGAGCCGGACCGAGGAGCATGGCGGCCGACTCAGCGCCGCCGAACTGCTCGCCAGCACGTTGCCGCCGCTCGTCTCCGGCCGCGAGACGACCACGAACCCGATCGGCAACGGGCTCTGGGCGCTGCTGCGGAACCCCGACCAGCATCGGCTTCTGCACGATGCAACGGAGTACCTCCCGGGCACCGTCGAAGAGCTTCTCGGCTTTGATAGCCCGGTCCAACTCGGCGGTCGGCTGGCCAAGGAGGATCTCGGGATCGGCAGCAAGCAGGTCGGGGCCGGGCAGGTCGTGCGCTCCCTGATCGGGGCGGCCAACCGTGGCCCCGCCCGCTTCCCCGATCGGACCGGCTCGACGTAACGCTGGTGGACATGCGTCACCTCGCGTTCGGGCACGGGCAGCACTACTGCCTCGGAGCGCCGCTCCCCCGGCTAAAGGGGCAAGTCGCGATCGGAAGGGGCCTGCGCCGCGTGCCAAACACTCTTCTGGCGGGCGAGCCGCCACGCTACCGAGGAAACCCAAACCTGCGCGGGCTGGCCGCTCGAGGTGGACTTCTGATGACACCCGCGCGTCCCCGGGTCCAATACTATAGTCCCCGGAAGCACTACGGGTGCGGATTCCTTGTGCGGCGCCCCACGGACGGGCCTGCCACCACCAATCGCCGCGACCGCTAGCGCAGTGCAGATGGGGGATTGCTGATGGCGACCGATACGCGCGAGGAGCTGCGACGGGTTATCGACGAACTGCCAGATGACCAACTTTCGGCCGTCCTGGCCTTCGCGCGGTTGGTGAGGACCGGGAGCGTCAGCGTACACGTCTCGGCATCGACTACCACCGTCGAGGACGAGACGCCCGTGCAATGGTTCGCGGAGGAGGATCTGGCGGCCGACGCCATGCTCCGCGTCCTCGCCGCGGCACCCGAGGACGACGAGCCGCTGAGCGAGGAGGAGGCCGCGAGTATCGAGGAAGGACTCGCGGAGTATCAACGCGGCGACTTCGTCGACAGTAGCCTCGCGAAGCGTAGTCACCTACGGTGACCTGGGGCTACGGCTTCACCAATCGGGCCGATCGAGATCTCCGCGGCGTAGACGACGAGGGCCGGCAGCGGATCTTCGAGGTGCTCGACCGCTTCACGGCCGACCCTGTCCGGAGTGGAGTGGATATCCAGCGCATCAAAGGGACTCGTGAGGACTGGGGACTACGAGTTGGTCGCTGGCGAGTCCTATTTCGCTACGACCGTCAGAGGCACCGAATCCTCGTCACCCGTGTCCTGCCCCGCCATGAAGGGACGTACCGGGGCTGAAGTCCGACCGCACGGCCAGGTGAGCGAGGTCCAATGCCCACGATTCGCCGAGTGGGCGGGCCGCCGCGCTATTGGGAGAACCTGAGCCTGCGCGGGTTGGTGTCACTGGAAGTGGAGCACTGAGCCTCGAGGCCGCCGGGCGGGGCGCGACCGCCGCTCAGGACGGCCTCCAGTCCTTGCGAATGGCGTCGCGGATGGACTCGTAGCGCTTGCCCTGCTCGCGCGCTTCCTTGATCGCCGGCGCGAAGACCCGGTTGTAGAACGCGCGGCCCATCCGCTCGACGATCTCCTGCTCGAAGAGGGCGTTCGTCTGGGCCTCGCCGTCGAGCGTGTGCCACTTGCCGTCGACGAGCCGCTCGCGGTCGTCCTTCTCGCCCTGCTCCTCGCGCTCCGTTGCCCGCTCGTGCCGTTCCTTGGGCCTCCCGCCGAAGCGTCGCGCGGCGACGACCTTCGCCACCCAGAGGCCGTAGCCCATCGCCTCGTCCTCGGGCAGGCCCTTGCGCTCCTCGTCCTGCTTGCGATACTCGGCAAACACGTCGAATCGTCGGATCGGGCGCTCGGGCTTCAGATCTTGTTGCTCGGCCACCGCTCGCGCTCCCGTTGAGGCTCCGCGTGCAACCTGGCACGCGGCGTACCAGGAGCTCGGCCCTGTCAGAGGGGGCGCGGTCGGCTACCAGAGCCGGCCGGCGCCGGGAGAGCTGGCCCGGCTACGAGGATCGGTACTTCGTTACTCCGCGCTCGTGACACAATGCGTGTTCGGGCGAGTGGGGGAGCGGCGGCGCAGCGCGATTGGGTGGGGTGCCCCTCCGCACGGGGGCTCCGATGTGCGTGCGTCCTTCACCGGAGCAACGAGCGGCGGCACCATCCGGCACCCGGGCCCTGCCGCTCCACCCCCGCGTCGCTGTGCCTGGAACGCCCTTCGGTGTCCGCACCAGGCACAGCGTCGCCTCCTATTGCGATCTGCTCGCTCACGAACCCGAGCGCGGAGTTGGCCGCCTCGCGGGGCGGGGCGGCTACCGGGGCCAGCGGACGACGGTGGGCTTGATGTTGTGGTTGGCACGGAAGAGGTTCGTCGGGTCGTACTTGTTCTTCACCGCGACCAGGCGCTCGTAGTTCGTCCCGTACGCCGCCCTAACACGATCCTCCCCCTCCTCGCCGAGGTCATTGACGTAGACGCCACGCCCCAGGAAGGGCTGCATGGCGTCGAAGAAGGCCCGCGTCCACTCGACGTTCTTCGCCGACTCGGCCGAATCGGCCCACTGCGAGAGGATGAGCAGCTCGTACTGCTGAGCCCGGTGCGGGAAGGCCGTCGCGGTCGGGTCCACCCGGCTGGCCGCCCCGTGGAGCTGCTGGAGTCCCACCGGGGTGGCCGGCGAGGGCTTTGCCGCCGCGAAACGGAGTATGACGTCGATCGCGTCCTCGCTCAGGTCCGTCAGCCAGCCCGACCTCCAGTAGTGCTGCCGGTCCGGCGGGAATCCGGCGTCTCCGGCGCTCTGGAGCGTGCAGTAAGGCATCGCCTGGATGCCGTCCTCGAGCGGGTGGCCGAAGGTGCGAAGCGGGCGCACCGTTCGCTCCCCGGCCTCGAGGTCCCCACAGTAGCAGACCGCGACGGCGACCACCAAACTCCCATCCGGCCCCGTCCCGATCGAGGCGACCGTGCTCAGCTCGTCCGGGCAGGCGCCCGCGAACTCACGGTAGAACCGCAACACCTCGCGCGCCCTCGAGAAGGAATGGACCACGCCGCCGGCGAGGACCGGCCCGACGGGATGGAGCTGGTACCTGAACGAGGTGACCAGGCCGAAGTTCCCGCTGCCGCCCCGGATACCCCAGTACAGGTCCGCGTGCTCGTCGGCGCTGGCCGTCAGCAGTCGGCCGTCGGCGGTGACGACGTCCGCCGAGAGCACGTTATCGCAGGCCAGGCCGTACTTGCCGTTGAGCCAGCCGATCCCGCCGCCAAGCGTGAGGCCGGCGATGCCCGTCACCGAGACGACGCCGAGCGGCGTCGCCAGCCCGAACGCCTGCGTCTCGTGGTCCAGATCGCGCAACAGCAGGCCCGGTTGCGCCTCGGCCGTCCGCCGGGTTGGGTCGACTCGAACGCCCTTCATCGGCGAGAGGTCGAGCATCAGGCCGCCATCGCACACCGCCTTGCCGGCGACGCTGTGCCCGCCCCCGCGGACCGATAGCAGCAGCCCATGGGTCCGGGCGAAGTTGACGCCGTGGATCACGTCGGCTGCCCCAGCGCAGCGGAGGATCAGCGCCGGACGTTTGTCGATCATCGCGTTGAAGACTTTCCGAGCCGCGTCGTAGCCCGTGTCGCCCGGCCGCAGCAGCGTGCCCCGAATGACCGCCCGCAGGGCCTCGACCGCGGCATCATCGATCTGCGCGACACTCGAAGCTCGTTCCTCGATAGCCATCTCGTTCTCCCTCCGTAGCTGCGTTCTTCCCCTAGGTCGGTACCCGCCGCACCGACCACCCCATCGCTATGTACCTGGCACTTTACGGCTCGCTCGGCGATGCCTCGGCCCGGCGCTCCAGCTCGAGCGCCGCCGCATTCCGCGCGATGACGTCGTAGACCGCTTGGTACGCCTCCCGCGGACTGAACTCGACCACGTCGGTGTCCTCCTCGAAGATGGAAACGTGACCGGGGGGCAGGTAGTAGGCGTCCCCGGCGCTCACCACCTCCTCCCGCCCGGGGTACCTGACGCGGGACCGCCCCTCGACGACGTAGCCCCAGTGAGGGCAGGGACAGCGGCCGTCCGGCAAGCCGTAGAGGAGGGCGGCCAGGTCCGTGCCCGCCCGGAACGACCCCAGCGCCACGCTGAGACCGCCCCAGTCCGCCTGGCGACTGGTCGCCCCGGTGCCCTCGATCGCCACCGGC
>JALYGH010000032.1 GCA_030777205.1 Chloroflexota bacterium | reverse complement strand
GGGTCTTCGATCCCGAGACCGGCATTAAGCTCTGGGCGAGCGGCCCGTACACTCGCGCCACCATTGCCCTCTGCGACCCGGTCCTCACGACGACGATGCCGCCGAAGGTCACCGTCGACACCGGGTTTGACGCGCTGTCCCAGGCGATCGAGGCCGTCGTCACCCTCCAGTTCAACCCGTACGCCGACGCCCTGCTGCTGACGGCGATCGAGGCGATCGGCCAGAACCTGCCGAAGGCGTTCGCCAACGGGGCCAACCTCGAGGCTCGCGCGGGGATGCTCGGCGCCGCGACGATGGTCGGCACGGCCTTCCCCTACGGCGGCCTGATCCACGTCCACACCTTCGCCGAGGTGCTTGAGGACCTGACGCACCTGCCCCACGGCCGCCTGATCGGTTTGATTCTGCCGCACGTGCTCGAGTGGGCCGCGATTGGCTGCCCGGAGAAGCTCGCCCGGATCGCCCGCGCGCTCGGCGAGCCGGTCGACGGCCTCTCGGCGCGCGAGGGCGCCGACCGCTGCCTGGCGGCCATCCGTCGCCTTCGCACGGAGCTCGAGATCGACGAGCCGCTCCGCACGTACGACGTCACCGAGGAGACCCTGCAGACGTGCGCCGAGCGCGTTTTCGCCCAGCATACCCCGCGGTCGGTCGGCGGCCCGCGGGCGTTCCGGAGCCTCGACGAGGTGCTCTCGGTCCTGCAGCGGGCCTATTAGGACTCCTGTGCGACGCCCGCCGAGCGCAGGTCGTCCTCGATCGGGCCCGGGTCGCCTGGCGCCCCCGGCCATCCATCAGGCCCGACGTTCCATACGCGCTCGCCACCCCGCCTGGGCAGCGCGACTTGTCAGCCGCCGATCTTCTCCGGTGGCAGCGTCTCGCCATCGACGGCCGGGATCGCGTCGTCGGCCAGGCGGACGCTCGTCGCGCGAGGCCCCTCGCCGACCTCGTCGCCCGGCTCGTGCCCGACCTCGAACTCGACGCCGACGCCCGGCGCCAGCTCCTCGAACTCGACGCCGTGGAGCGCGCTTCGGTGGAAGAAGAACTCCCGGCCGTCGGTCGCCTCGATGAACCCGAACCCGCGCTCGGGCGAGGTCCGCGCCACGGTCCCGTGCATCGTCCGGCCTCCTTCGCGATGAAAAGTGGTGTGCTCGTGCCGCGGCTCACCCCGGGTGCGGGAGCGTCCCTACCGACTCTCGGCCGCGCCAGGGCCGCCGGACGTTCCGACGCCCCGGCTCCCGGCGTTCGCGCAGTTCGGGCAGCAGAAGGCGTCGTCGCCGCGCGTCTCCATCGTGTCCTCGTGGACGATCGGCACGGCGCAGTGGGCGCAGCGAAAGACGTTCTCGTGCCGCAGCGCCTGGGGATCGGAGCCCGAGCCGGTCGCATCCATGACGTGCGAGCAGTTCGGGCAGCAAAACGTCTGGTTCGTGTGGACGATCCGCGTCGTCGGGTCGACGATCTCCACGCCGCAGTGGGCGCAGTTACCTTGTGCCGCAACCATGCCGGCTTCCTCCCTGCGGCGCCACTGACAGTGGCGCCGCCACGTACTCGTGCCAGTGCCGAGTTGGTCGGTCGCAGGACGCGTGCCGCCAACGGGCCTACCGCAGCTTCGGCAGCACGTCGCGCTCGTAGAAGCGGAAGAACCCTTCCTGGTCCGGGCCGATCTGGTGGACCCACACATGATGGTAGCCGGCGTCGAGGTACTTGCGGATCAGCTCCAGGTGCCGCTGCGGGTCGGGGCCGCAGGCGACCGACTCCGCGACCATGTCCTCGGTCACCATCTGCGATGCGGCCTCGAATTGGCTCGGAGTCAGCAGCTCCGAGCTCAGCGGCCCCTTCAGGCCGGCGATCGGCCAGACTTCCAGCGCGGTGCGGCGGGCCTCTGACTCGGTCGGCGCCCAGCAGACGGTGATCTCGCCGTAGCGCGGCTTCCCCTGCCCCTCGTTGCGGGCGAACGCCTCGATCGTCGTCCGGTCCGGTGCCGTACCCAGGTAGCCGTCGCCGATCCTGCCGGCCGCTGCGGCCGACTGCTCGCCGCTCGCGGCGACGAAGATCGGCGGGAGCTCGTCCGGCAGGGTGTAGAGCCGGGCGTTCTCGACGGTGTAGTACTCGCCGTCGAAATCGGTCATCTCGCCGGACCAGAGCTGACGGATGAGGTCGATCGCTTCCTCGAGCATCGCGCGCCGCACGTTGGTCGGCGGCCAGTGCTGCCCGAGGATGTGCTCATTCAGCCGCTCGCCGGTGCCGACGCCGAAGATGAAGCGCCCAGGCAGCATCGCGGCGGTCGTCGCGGCCGCCTGGGCGATGATCGCCGGGTGGACCCGCAGCGTCGGGCAGGTGACCCCCGTGCCGACCACCAGTCGACTCGTCGCGTGGGCCACGCCGCCGAGGACGCTCCAGACGAACGGCGCCTGGCCCTGCTTGTCGACCCACGGATGGTAGTGATCGGAGATCATCGCGAAGGAGAAGCCGACCTCCTCCGCGCGCCGAGCCTGTTCGACCAGGGCCAGCGGGGCGTGCTCCTCGGCCGAGAGCTTGTAGCCGATCGGGAAGTCCGGGCTCGTGAAGGCCATCGCTGGGTCACCGTCCATCTTTCGATTACTTCGGCGCTCCGGTGTGGCAGGCTACATGCCATGGTGCAGCCGAACCAGCGTGACGCGCCTCGTCCACCCTGAATTCGTGGCCGACCGATGAGCGTTCATGTAGGAGTCGGGAGTAGCTGGCCGGTACGTCTACTCAGACCCTGCCTGGCCGCTTCCGACTCCGGGTCCAGTCGCAGCGCCTCGCGCAAGTGCGCCAGCGCCAGCGCTCGCTCACCCCGCCGCAGCGCGAGCCAGCCGCGGTTCGCGTGCGTTTGCCCGTCCTCCGGCGCCAGCATCAGCGCCCGGTCCACGGCCGTTTCCGCCTCCGCCACTCGCCCTGTCAGGAGGAGCGCGAACGCCAGCAGATTCGTGGACGCCAGGTGCCGAGGGTCGACCCGCAGGCCTGACTCGGCCGCGGCGAGCGCTTCGGCCGTCTTCCCGAGACTCAGCTTGCGATTTAACCCATGTCGAGTCGGACGGCCCGGAAGCGGCCGTCGAGTTCTGCGACGGGCGGAGCGCCGATGCCGTCAACAGGCGGCTCTCTTGATGGCCGGGCAGCGCGGGGCCGGGCCGGACCGGCGGCCGAGCGGGCGCCCCGGCGAGTGACCGCGGGGTTTTGGCGGGTCGGCGGGCGTGTCGAGGGCGGCGAGGAGCTGCGGAAACGCCCGGCGCACGCGGGCGGGCGTGAGGGCGCGGCGGCCGGGGCGCTGGGGCCGCTCCCGCGGAGCACCGTGGGAGGGACATGAGAGATGACCGCTTCGATCTCCGCAGCCACTGCCGGAACGGCGCAGGGCACCGACTGGGTCGCCGTCGCGCGCGAGCTCGGTCCAGGCTTCGCGTCGCGTGCCGCCGCCTACGATGCGAACGACTCGTTCGCCCTCGAGAACTACCGGAAACTCAAGGAGCGCCGGGTCTTCTCCGCCCCCGTGCCCGCCGAATTGGGTGGCGGCGGGGCATCGCCCGCGGAGCTATGCGCCATGCTGCGCGAGCTGGGCCGCCACTGCGGCGCGTCGACGCCGGCTATCGCGTCACCGCGCGCAAGAGCTTCTGCAGCGGCTCGCCGATGGGCGACCTGTTGCTCACCAGCACCCTGTACGACGATCCGACCGACGGGCCCACCGCGCTGCACTTCGCGGTGCCCGTGAAGACGCCGGGGCTGACGGTCCTCGACAACTGGCGGACGATGACCATGCGCGCCTCCGGCTCGAACGACATCGTGCTCGATGGCGTGTTCGTCCCCGACGCCGCCATCTCATCGCACCGGCCGAAGGGCGCGCGGACACGGGTCTGGAACATCCTCCCGGCCATCGCCGGGCCGCTCATCATGTCGGCCTACCTCGGCGTAGCGGAGGCGGCGCGCGACCTCGCGCTCCAAAAGGTCGCGCACAAGCATGAAGATCCGGACGTCTGGTACTTGGTGGGGGAGATGGAGAACGCACTCGTCACCGGGCAGATGGCCGTCCAGGAGATGATCGATCTTTGTGTTGCGCCCGCCCTCGCGCCGGACACGGACACGGCGAACGGGGCCCTCATCCGCAAAACGATCGCGGCGCAGACGCTGACGGCCGTCGTCGAGAAGGCGCTCGAGGCGGTTTGGGGAGGAGGCATCTTCCGCGCCGTGGGCCTGGAGCGGCTCGTGCGGGACATCCACGCTGCCCAGTTCCACCCGCTGCAGGCGAAGCGCCAGCATCGCTTCACCGGACGCGCGGCGCTTGGTCTCGATCCTGTCGGGTAGGTCCTTCGTCTGGCGTACCCGCGCTGGCGCGTGCCCAGCTCTCCCGTCGCGTCGCCAGTTTAAGCCCCGTCCACCAACAATCGGTATAAGGACCACCGGCATTGAGGGTCAGGGGGCTGTCACCCCACCAGCGCGGCCTGGACGTCGGCGAGGTCGGCGAAGACGCGGTCCGGCTTCTCCGGTGACCGCTCGACGTCATCCAGCCGCGACACGCCGGTCAGCACCATCAGCGCCGCGAGGCCAGCCCGTTTGGCGCCGACGATGTCGGTGTCGAGGCGGTCGCCGAGCATCGCGACCTCGGCCGGCGCTAGGCCGAGCCGCTCGGCGCCCATCAGGAACATCGTCGGCTCGGGCTTCCCGATCACGACGGCCGAGACGCCGGTCGCCGCCCTGATCGCGGCCTGGAACGAGCCGGCCCCGGGGATGATGCCGTCGTGCATCGGCAGCGTAGTGTCCGGGTTCGGGCCGATGAAGGCGGCGCCGGCCCGCACCAGCCGGACCGCCAGCGTCAGCTTGCGATAG
>JALYGH010000031.1 GCA_030777205.1 Chloroflexota bacterium | reverse complement strand
CCGTCGACTCCGTGGCGGCGCTGGTGCCGCGGGCGGAGCTCGAGGGCGACATGGGCGACAGCCACGTCGGTCTCCAGGCCCGCCTGATGTCGCAGGCGCTGCGCAAGCTGACCGGCGCGATCAGCCGCTCGAAGACGTCGGTCGTCTTCACCAACCAGCTCCGCGAGAAGGTCGGCGTGATGTTCGGCAACCCGGAGACGACGCCGGGCGGCCGCGCGCTGAAGTTCTACGCCTCGGTTCGGCTGGACGTCCGCCGCATCGAGTCGATCAAGCAGGGCTCGGACGTGATCGGCAACCGGACGAAGGTCCGCGTGGTGAAGAACAAGGTGGCGCCGCCGTTCCGGATTGCCGAGTTCGACATCATGTACAACGAGGGCATCTCGAAGGAGGGCGGCCTGCTCGACATGGGCGTCGAGTTGGCGATCATCCGCAAGTCGGGCGCCTTCTTCACCTATGGCGAGACACGACTGGGCCAGGGGCGCGAGAACGCCAAGGAGTTCCTGCGCCGCAACCCGGAGATCCGCGACGACATCGAGCGCCAGATCCGCGAGCAGACGATGGTCCAGACGGCCGTCGCGGTGCCGGTCGGCGCCGAGAACGGCGCCGGCGAGCCGGCCGAGCTCGAGGACGCGTTCTAACAAGCAGGCAGCAGGCGGTAGGCAGCGGGGCCAGGGCCCGGCCGGGTCTCGTGCGCACGGAGATCGAGCATCGTGACGGCTGCAGGCGGCGAGCGACCGGATCGGCCGACGATCGAGGGCCTCGTCACGGCTATCGAGCCGCAGCAGCGACGGGGTGGCAAGCGCTCGAACGTGTACGTCGACGGGCGCTACGCGTTCAGCTTGCCGACCGACATGGCCGTCGCCCTGCGCGTCGGCGAGCCGATGTCGGCGCTGAAGACCGCCGATCTGCTCTGGAAGGACCAGGTCGCCCGCGCCTATGACCACGCCCTGACCTTCCTCGGCGCGCGACCGCGCAGCGAGCGCGAGGTCCGCGACCGGCTCGGGAAGCACGGCTATCCCGAGGAGATCACCGCCCTGGTGATCGAGAAGCTGCGCGGCCTCGACCTGATCGACGACACGGCATTTGCCGAGTACTGGGTCGAGCAGCGGCAGCTCCACCGCCCGCGAGGGGCTCGCCTATTGCGCCAGGAGCTGCGCCAGAAGGGCGTCCCGGCCGAGGTGGTGAGCGAGACGCTCGAGGCGACGCCGGAGGACGCCGAGGATGCCTACCGATCAGCCATCCGCAAGGCCCAGAGTCTCCGGGGGCTCGACGAGCGGACGTTCCGCCAGCGCCTCGGCGCGTTCCTCCATCGCCGCGGCTTCGGCTACGAGGCCACCTCGACGACGGTGCGCCGCCTCTGGTCCGAGCTGCACGGCGAGGACGCCGCCGACGAGGACTGGCCGGAGTAGGCCCTCACCGTCTCAGTAGGTCTCGAGGTAGCGCGTCAGTTCCCAGGGCGAGACCTGCTTGCGGTACTCCTCCCACTCGGCCAGCTTGGCCGCGTGGAACCATTCGTAGATGTGCTCGCCGAGCGCGCCGCGAATGACCTCGTCCCGCGACAGCTCGTCGAGGGCTTCCTTGAGTGTGCCGGGCAGCGTGCCAACCGCGTACTTCGCCATCATCTGATCGTCGAAGTGGTAGAGGTTCTCCTCGACCGGGCGCGGCGGGGACAGCTTGCGCCGGATGCCGTCCAGCCCGGCCGCCAGCATGACGGCGAACGCGAGGTACGGGTTGCAGCTCGGGTCCGGGCAGCGCAACTCGATCCGCGTCGCCGCTTTTCGGCCGCGCGTCGTCTGCGGGACGCGGATCAGGGCCGACCGGTTGATGCGGGCCCAGGAGACGTAGACTGGTGCCTCGTAACCCGGCACGAGCCGCTTGTACGAGTTGACCAGCGGGGCCAGGACGGCCGACATGCCCCTCGCGTGGGCGAGCTGGCCGGCGATGAACTGCTTCGCCAGCTCGGATAGCCCGTACTCGTCGTCGGCGTCGTGGAACAGGTTCTCGCCGGTGTTCAGGTCGGCCAGGCTCTGGTGGCAGTGCATGCCGGAGCCGTTGATGCCAAAGAACGGCTTCGGCATGAAAGTCGCGTACAGGCCGTGGCGCTGGGCGATCGCCTTGAGGGTGACGCGGAACGTGACCGCGTTGTCGGCGGTGGGCAGGGCCGGGCCGTACTGGAAGTCGATCTCGTGCTGGCCGACCGCGACCTCGTGATGGCTCGCCTCGACGACGATGCCCTGGGCCTCCAGCGCGTTCACCATCTCCTTGCGGACGTCGGCCGCCAGATCGGTGGTGACGTCGAAGTAGCCGGCCTGATCGTGCGGCAACGCCTCGATCTGCTGCGTCCCGTTCGTGCGGAGCAGGAAGAACTCCAGCTCGGGCCCGGTCTGGAACTTCCAGCCGAGCCGCTCGGCCTCGGCGAGCTGCCGCTTCAGGATGCCGCGCGGGTCGCCCTCGAACGGCTCGCCGTCCGGCGTGTAGACGTCGCAGAACACCTTGGCGGTCGGGTTGGTTCCGCGATCCCAGGGGATGGCGCTGAAGGTCCCGAGGTCCGGCGCGAGGTACATGTCGCTCTCGTGGATGCGCGCGAACCCCTCGACCGACGAGCCGTCGAACCACAGGCCCTGGTCGATGACGTCGGGGAGCTTGTGGGCCGGGATCGTGACGGTCTTGACGACCCCCATGATGTCGGTGAACTGGAGGTTGACGAACTTGATCCCGTCGCGCTCGGCCTGGTCGAGCACCGCGCGCTTCCGTTCGGCCGTAGCGCCGTTCATCGACTGCATGACGGTGCGCTCCATCATTGCTGGCTGATTTGAGTAGCTCAGTACAGTGACACGAAGATCACGGCAGCGCCGTCAACTCCCCTGTCATCCTGAGCTTGCGGATGACAACACTGGGACTTCTCCGTCGCGCTGGACATAACCCCACCTTGCTCGCGGCATCCACTGACTCAGCCGCCGCTCGGCGCGTCCAGCGGCCGGCGGCCGATCACCCGCCCGATCTTCAGCGCCACCTGGAGCGCCAGCCGCGTCTCGGCGTCGTCGAGCTCGAAGCTGAGGACCTGCCGGGCCCGTTCGAGCCGATAGAGCAGGGTGTTGCGGTGGAGGTGGAGCCGTTGCGCGGTGCGGACGTGGTTGCCGTGGCACTCGAAGAACGCCTCGAGCGTGTTCACCAGCTCGGACCCGTTCCGCTCGTCGTGCGCCTGGAGCTTCCCGAGCAGATCCTCGTAGAAGGCGGCCAGCTCGGGGTTGTCCCGGAGCTGGAAGAGGAGCCGCTGCACCCCGAGGTCCTCAAAGTGGACGGAGCGATCCCCGCCGAGGAGCGCGCGCCCGATCGCCAGGGCCTGATCGGCCTCGCGATACGCCCGGGCGAGTCCGCGTACCTCGGCGTGATACCGTCCGACGCCGACGGAGACCCGACAATCGGGCAGCAGGGCGGCCAGCCGGTGTCGGATCCGTTCGGCAAGCTCGAGCGACTCCGCGCGATCCGGTGCGGCGACGCGCGGCACGGCCAGGGCCAGCGTGCCCTGTTGCTCGCGCACGATCGCGCCCGGCGCGAGGCGCGCGAGCTCGGTTCGAACCAGGTCCGCCGCCTGGAGCCGGCTCGACTCTCGGTCCGGCCCATCTCGCGGGTCCAGGTGGAGGGTGAGCACCAGGTGTGGTCGGGTGAGATCGTGGCCCATCCAGCGGCCGCGGGCGATCATCGCCTCGTCGGAGGGATAGCCGCCAGACAGCAAGTCGTCGAGGAAGTCGCCTTGGAGGCGGAGCTGGGCCTCGGTGACGGCCCGCTGCTTGGCCAGCTCGATCCCGAGGACGCGCGCGGCCCGCTCGGCGACCTGGCGATCCAGGTCGCTCACGGCGGCGTCGCCACCGAGGATCAGGTAGCCGGCCGGCGTGCCGCGCAGCCGCAACGGGACGACGAGCGCCTCGGGCGCACCGCCCGTCGGCGCGAGGCGCAGCGGGCCGACCCCACGCCCACCGGCGGCGCGCGGATCCTCGGCGGCGAGCGCGCGGCCGAGCGCGTGCCCGAGGGCCAGGGTCTCGTCATCGTCCGGCTGGGTCACCTGGATCCGGAAGTACTCGTCGAGCACGATCGTCGGACGGCCGGTGACGTTGGCGACCTCCTCGGCGAGCGCCGAGATCCCCTCGTCGCCGACCAGCGTCGTCAGCAGGCGCTCGTAGATCTGCTCGACCTTGCGCCGGAGCTGCGCTTCGCGGTCGACGATCAGGCTGATGATGGCGCGCTCGGCCTCGGGGAGCGAGGCGTGGGCGGGCAGCCGGATGACCGGCAGGTCCAGCTCCGCCGCGACCGCGAGGCCATCGGGGACCGGATCGGCCGCGACGAGGAACGCCTCGACGCCGGCGTCGGCGAGCTCGCGCACCCAACGGCCGAATGCGCGGGCCTGGACGGTCGCGGCCGGCAGGATCACCATCTCGCCGGCGCCGATCGATCCCGGCGATGCCTGGCGGGCGCCGAGCAGGCGGGCCCAGAAGATGCTGCGCTGCAGGCCGCCCTGACCGCTCAGGACGGCCGAGCCGGACGGTAGCGCCAGGCGCACGATGTCGGCCACGGACACGGAGTAGCCGGGGCCGCGGTTCAGGAAGGGAGGGGGCGGCGCGGTGGCCTGCATCGAGGCTATTGTGCGGATCGTACAAAGCCGAGCGCAACGTCCGCGCCGAGACCTGGTCGAGCGCGCGGATCGGTACGCTGCGCGCGGCGCTCAACGCTTGCCCCGGCCCTGGGGGGCTGGTATAAATCTTCGAGAGACGCGCGGCAATCCTGCCGCCCGGCACCTTTAAGGCGGCCCTGCGAGGCCGACAAGGAGCCCGCCATGAACCTGCGCGACCTGCACTTGACCGCGCGTGGCGCGGACCTCCGGCCGACGGAGGTTTTTTTGTGCCCGGTGGTCGCCGTCGCCCCATCCGCCTCGCTGCCGCGCCAGCGGGGCGCGTGATGGAGGCGATCGCGCGGTCCCTGATGTCCGCCGACGACATGCGGCGGGCGCTCTCTCGCATGGCCCACGAGATCGTGGAGCGCAATGGCGGCACGGCCAACCTGGCGCTCGTCGGGATCAGGACGCGTGGCGTCCCGCTGGCCCGCCGCATCGGCCGCTTGATCGCCGAGTTCGAGGGAGACGCGGTGCCGATCGGCGAGCTGGACGTGACGCTCTATCGCGACGATTTGAGCCGCCGGGTCAAGCTGCCGGCCGGGCCGACCGCCCTGCCGGTCGACGTCGATGGGCGGACGGTGGTGATCGTCGACGACGTGCTCTACACCGGACGGTCTGTCCGGGCGGCGATGGATGCCCTGATCGACTATGGGCGGCCGCGGGCCATCCAGCTCGCCGTGCTCGTCGATCGCGGCCATCGCGAACTGCCGATCCGAGCCGACTACGTCGGCAAGAACGTGCCGACGGCTCGCTCGGAGGTCGTCGTCGTAAACGTGTCGGAGGTCGACGGGCGTGACGAGGTGGTGCTCAAGAAGCCGGCGGAGCAGGCGGTCGGGGGAGGTAGCCGCTGATGGCGATCACCGAGGCTGACGCTCGAGTCGCGACCCGGACCCCCCCGGCACCGATCCGGCCCGCCTGGCCGGGGCGCCGCCACGTCCTCGACCTCGACGACTTCTCGCCGGGCGAGGTGCTCCAGGTCCTCGAAACGGCGGCGACGATGAAGGAAGTCCAGCAGCGGCCGATCAAGAAGCTGCCGACGCTGCGGGGCAAGACGGTCGTCACGATGTTCTACGAGTCGAGCACCCGCACCCGCGTCTCGTTCGAGATCGCGGCCAAGATCCTGGGCGCCGACGCGGTCAACGTGACGGCCTCGACGAGCAGCGTGACCAAGGGCGAGACGCTGATCGACACGGTTCGGACGCTCCAGGCAATCGGCGCGGACATTGTCGTCATGCGCCACCCACAGAGCGGCGCGCCGTGGGTCGTCGCGCCGCGGGTCAACTCGGCGGTCATCAACGGCGGGGATGGCTGGCACGCCCACCCGACCCAGGCGCTGCTCGACCTGTTCACCGTCCGCGAGCGGCTCGGCGACGTGCGGGGGGTGAACCTGACGATCCTCGGCGATGTGCTGCACAGCCGGGTCGCGCGGTCGGCAATCTGGGGCTTCACCCTGCTCGGGGCGAACGTGACGCTGTGCGGGCCGCCCACCTTGCTCCCGCGGGAGTGGGTCGCCGACCCGGCGGGGTTGCCGTGGCCGGTGCGGGTCGC
>JALYGH010000030.1 GCA_030777205.1 Chloroflexota bacterium | reverse complement strand
CGACGAAACCGTGCAGCGCACCCGCTCGGATCGGGTACCGTGTGTGGGACAGCCTCGGGCGGTAGGGCTGCGGGCGTCTCGACGGCCGGAGGAGCCGGGGCAAACTTCGGTGAGCCGGCAGAGCGCTGCCGACCTGGGACAGGACGACGGGGCGGCATACGGCGCCCCGCCCGCGATGGGAGGACCGGCGATGGAGAAGCGAAGGCTGGGTCGGACCGGGCATATGAGCACGGTCGTGACGTTCGGGGCGGCCGGCATCGGGCGGGTCGAGCAGGATGTAGCCGACCGAGCGGTCCAGGTCTCGCTCGACCACGGCGTCAACCATTTCGACGTCGCGCCGAGCTACGGCGAGGCTGAGCTGCGGCTGCGGCCCTGGATGCCTCAGATTCGGAGCCAGATTTTTCTCGGCTGCAAGACGAACATCCGCGACGCCGAGGGCTCCTGGGCCGAGTGCCACCGCTCGCTCGAGCGGCTCGGGGTCGAGCGCTTCGACCTGTACCAGCTCCACTCGGTCGGGAAGCTGGATGTGCTGGACGAGGTCACCCGGAAGGGTGGGGCGTTGGAGACGCTGATCCGCGCCCGCGAGGAGGGGCTGACTCGCTGGCTCGGAATCACCGGCCATACTCACGACGCGCCCCGGACGCACCTCGAGGCGCTGCGGCGGTTCGACTTCGACACGGTGATGTTCCCCCTCAACTTCGTGCTGTGGTCGATTCCGGAGTACCGCCGGGACGCCGAGGCGCTGCTGGCCGAGTGCCGACGCCGGGACGTGGGGGTTCACATCATCAAGACGGTCGCCAAGGACCCGTGGGGCGACCGGGAGAAGACCTACACGACCTGGTACGAGCCGTTCGCCGACCAGGACACGATCGACCAGGCGGTCCAGTTCGTGCTGTCCCAGCCGGGGGTGACGACGCTCACGAGCGCCGGCGACGTGACCGTGCTGCCGAAGGTGCTCCAGGCCGCCGAGCGGTTCCGTCCGCTGGACCGGGCCGGCGAGGAGGCACTTCTGGCGACGGCCGGCCAGTACCATTCGCCGTTCGTCGGCCGCTGGGCTTGAGGGTGGTAGCCGCCCGCGCGGCTCACGGTCGCGGCCTGCCGGGCTGTGCGGGCGACCGGATCGACAGTGGGGACGAGGCGTGATCGGGCCGACCGCCGACCTGCTGAGCCTGCTGTACACGGCCGTCGCGCTGTACACGCTCTGGCAGCTCCCCGGTCGATGGCGCGCCCTGACCGACGCGCACTACACGGCCGACGACCGCAATCTCGCCACTCGGATCGGGTTCCTGCTGCTGACGCCACTCGGCGTGCTCGCCCACGAGGCCGCGCACTACGTCGCCGCCGAGGCGCTCGGAGCCCAGCGGACGGCGCTGAGCTTCCGCATCTACTGGGGCTACGTCTCCTACGCGCCGCGGCTCGGGCCACTCGAGGATTGGCTCGTCGCCGTGGTCGGCCCGGCAGCGAGCCTGGCGCTCGGGTTGGTCGCGCTGGCAGCGGCCACCCGGCTGCCTAACGCCTGGCGCGACATCATGCTCGCCTTCGCCCACGCCACGCTGCTGCTCGTCCTGATCTTCTATCCCCTGATGAGTGCCGTCGAACGGGTCGGCGACTTCGTGACGATCTACGGTCGAGCGCCGAATGGGCTGGCGGTGGTTGCCGGCGCGGTGCACGGGCTCGGGCTGGTCGCCTACGTCGTTGTGGTCCGCCGCCTCGGGCGCCAGGGCCGACGGCAAGCCTGGCTGGGCCTCGATGCTCGCTTCGCGGGCCGAGCGGTGGCGCTGTCGCCGGATTCGTTGGCGCGCCTGCGGA
The DNA here is from genome assembly GCA_030777205.1 of Chloroflexota bacterium. GTDB lineage: Bacteria > Chloroflexota > UBA6077 > UBA6077 > JACCZL01 > JALYGH01. The sequence goes on along the minus strand of JALYGH010000030.1, from coordinate 5,650 downwards.
CTCTCGAGCAGGACGCCAGGTTCCGCCGGCTGAGGCCCGAGGAGCGCCGGGAGCTGGATGGGCTGGTCGAGCTGCGGGACTGGTCCGTCGAGCACAACCGCGCCGTCCGGATCGTCGGCGCCATGGAAGGAGAGGGCGGGGCTCCCAGTCGGTTCACCGGACCGGACGAGTCCGGCCTGCCTCTGGAGCCTCGCGGCGATGCGCGCGACGGCGCCGGCGGGCTGGGTGCGCCGAAGGTGGCCGGTCCCGGAGTTGACCTTCCCGATGGCGAGCGCTGATCGTCAGGCGCCGGTCGGGGACGACGATCAACGGCACGGTCGTGCGGCTCGTCATCTGCTCGCCGCTGTTTCACGTGGAACGTCGGGCCAGATGCCTCGGCGCGCTCGGTGCGCAGCCGTCGCCGGATCCGGGTAGGGCGTCTGACCGGCTCCTCCGCCCCGGGGAGCTACGTTGTCTCGGCCAGCAGCCCCGCAAGCTCATCGACGCCCTCGACGTGATCCAGATCGCAGACCAGCTCGGCCAGCCGGCACGCGGTCGACTCCGGCACGACCGTCGTCGCCAGTTCCACGAACTTCGCCTCGATCTCGGCCGGCGGGATCGGATTCTGGGGATACCCCTTCGGCCAGTCGACCCGGCGCCTCGCCGTCCGGCCGTCGCGCGTGACCAACTCGACGATCGACGGATAACGATCAGGGTAGAACCGCTCCAGCTCGTCGTCGCCGATGACCCGCGTGCGCTCGGACAGCTCGCGGATGCGCGGATCCCGCCGGTCTCGGAGGATGTCGTCAAGGACGATGCTCCCGTTGAAGAGGCCGATCGGTAGGATGTACTGAGCGCAATGCGACTTCAGCTCGTTCCCGTCGATGATCGAGCGGCCGGAGTGGCTGAAGTGGAGGGTGATCGCGCGGACATTCTCGGCCGTCACCTCGCCGGCCCCGAGCAACTCCAGAATGCCATCGAGAGCCGGGTGGAGGAAGGCGCAGCAGGCGTACCGCTTGATCGCCAGCTCCGTGACGAAGTACCGCTTGTGGAGCCGATCGAGCAGCTCCGCCGGTCGGCCCTCGGCGGCCCAGGCGCGAAACACGTTGTACTTCATGGCCGGGTCGAACACGTTCTGGGGCGCGCCCATGCCCGCCTCGGCGAGCAACGCGGCCGTCGTGCCGTTCCGAGCGGCGAGTCCGGGGTTGAACGGGCGAGACTCCTCGGTGTGGTCGCTGGCCCAGGCGAGTAGTCCCGACGCCTGGCTCGCGGCCAGCCCGAACGCGTTGGCCATCCGCGCGGCGTCCAGTCTGAGCACGTTGCCGACGGCCGCTGCCGCCCCGAATGCGCCGCATACGGCCGTCGGGTGGAAGCCGCGGGCGTAGAGCGCGTTCGGGTCGAGCGCGTAGCTGACCCGGCAGGCGACGTCCAGGCCGAGGACGACCGCGGTCAGCCATTCCCGTCCGCCGAGCCCGCGCGCCTCGCAGGCGGCCAGCGCGGCCGGCACGACGATCGCCGCGCCGTGCATGATCGCGCCCGGGTGGTGGCTCTCGATGTCGCAGTAGTAGCCGAGCGTCCCGTTGTAGAGGGCGGCGTTGACCATCGAGCCCTTCATGCCGAGCCCGACGAGCGTCGCCTCGGGCGCTCCGCCCCAGGACTGGACGGCCTTCCCGAGCGTGCCGCGCAGGTTGTATTGCGCCGAGGAGGCGGCCAGCATCGCCCCGAGCGTGTCGAGGATGATCAGTCGGGCGAACTGCCGGACCTCGCTAGGCACCAGCTCGGAGCGAAACTCGCTGGCGAAGCGAGCGAGCCGGGCGGTGTACTCGCCGAGGGGGCGGTCCTGAGGAGCTTGGGGCGGGATGGCGACGGTCATGGCAGCGTGTCTCCCGGATGCGTGCGCGCGGCGCGGGCGGAAGTGCGCAACACGATACGCCGCCTCAGGAGCGAGGGGCCAGGAGCAAGGAGGGAAGAGCCGGGGGCCAGAGCGCGGCGACGAGAGGCCGGGGACGGGAGGCGCATCGAGGAGACGCGGCCGCAGGGTCGAGCGGGACTGTCGTGTCATCCTGAGCAAGTCGTAGACTTGCGAAGGATCTCGTCCCCGGAGCTTTCGAATGCGGTCGTACTACGTCTATATCCTCAGCAGTCGAAGCGGCCGTCTCTACATGGGCGTGACCAACGACCTGGAGCGCCGCGTTCGGCAGCACAAGCGACGGGAGCTGCCAGGGTTCACCAGCCGCTACTTCATCGATCGCCTCGTCTACTATGAAGAAACGTCTGATGTGCATGACGCGATAGCGCGTGAGAAGGAGCTCAAGGGCTGGGTGCGGGCAAGGAAATGCGCGCTGATCGAGGCCATGAATCCGATGCGGAGTGACCTGGCAGCGGACTGGACTTGAGGCTGGGCCGACCGTATGAAGAGGGACGAGATCCTTCGCAAGTCTACGACTTGCTCAGGATGACACGGCTGCCGGACCAAGCACCGTTGCCTCTTTTGCCCGTCCCAGCCACTCGGCGTCCCTCACCTCTCGCCCCTCGCCACCCATCAACTCGCTCGCCACTCACCGCCCGTCGCCCGTCACGTTCGCCATTTTCCCACATGCGCGTTTGCCCCTCGCCTCTCATCCCTCGTTGAGGATGCGGTCGGCCATCTCCTCACCGAGGAGCGCGCTGTAGTTCTGGCCGCGGTCGTGCGGGTAGACGTGACCCATGTTGGCCAGCCACACTCTGGGCAGCGGCGTGCGGTGCGGCGCCAGCCGCTCGCGGTAGCCGACGCGGACGATCGGCTGGGCGTACGGCGCCTTGAACACGTGGGCCGCCTGCACCCAGGAGCGATCGAACGAGGGGTTGACGCGGGCCAGGTGGGGCAGGAAGCGTTCGAGGACCGCCTCATCGGACATCGCGAACAGCTCGTCGTCCGGCGGCAGGTAGTTGCCGAGGTAGACGAGGTGCCGCCCGCCGTAGTCGGCGGTAGGCAGCCAGTTGGTGTGCTCGACGAGGGCCACGAACGGGTAGCCCTCGTCAAGGACGCTGACCCAGTAGGCCCACTGGAGCCGGCGGTCAAGCTCCAGGACGACGCAGTGCGCGGAGAAGTGCTCGCCGACCCGCGAGAACTGGCCGACATAGTCCTCCGGCATGTCCTTCGCGACCTCGAGGAAGACGCGCGTCGGCAGGGTCGAGAGCACGGCGTCGAACCGCTCGCTGCCTGCCGCCGTCTCGATCACTACTCCGTCGCCGGTCCGCTTGATCGAGCGGACCGGGCAGTCGTACTCGAGTCGGCCACCGCGCCGCGCTATATCGTCGGCGAGCGCCTGGTAGAGGCGCTGGAAGCCGCCGCGCAGGTAGCCGAGCTTCCGGGTACGGTCGTGGATGCGCGCCCACATCCAGGGCATCCCGATCTGGTCGGCCTCGCGCCCGAACTTGCCCCGGAGCTGCGGCTTCCAGACCTTCTCGTACGCCTCGCGGCCCATCCAGCGCGGCAGCCAGCGGGCGGCCGTCTGCCCCTCGAGTCGCTCGGGATCTGGGATGGCCTTGAGGATCGCTACGCCGAGGCCGAAGCGGACGCGGGCGGGGAACGAGAGCGGCGTGAACTTCAAGACCTCGAGCGGTCCGTCGAGGCGATGGATGCCGCCGTCGCGGAGCATCGCCGTGGGCGGTCGCCCCCAGACCATGTCGCCGCCGAGCCCGACCTCGTCGATCAGCTCGATCATGCGCCGGTCGGAGCCGAAGATGTGGTGGTAGAACTTCTCGAGCCAGCTTGGCCCGACCCTGAAGCCGGCCGCGAGGCCGCCCGGCTCGGGCTCGCGCTCGAAGACCGTCACCCGAGCGCCGCCCATCGCCAGGCGCCGGGCCCCCGCCAGCCCGAGCGCCCCCGCCCCGATCACCGCCACGTTCGCCATGCCGCGTCCTGCTCCTCCCCGCGTCTTCTCGGATGAGGATACCGGAGCCGGGCCGATGGCGATTCGCGAACCGCGGTGTGCCAGTCACCTCGCCTGCCCTGCAGCGCGACGAGCGGCGGCAACGATGGCATTGCTCGGCAGTGCCCAGGCGATCTCCCAGAAGTTGCCTTCGGGATCGGCGACGTATGCCGACCGCCCCTCGAAGAATTCGGCATCGACGGGCTCCTTCGTGACTCGCCCGCCGGCCCGTCGCATCAGCTCCGTCAGCTCATCGACGGCCGACGCGTTCTCCGCCATGACACCGATGGTGAAGCGGATCCCCCCGCGGCCGTGGTCCGGCTGCCCGCGGCCGTCGGCGGCGAGCTTCTCCGCCGGAAACAGCGCGAGTACTGCACCGCGCAGCTCGAATGCGGCGAAGTCGTCGCTGTCGACGACCAGGGGCCAGCCGAGGTGCCGATAGAAGTCCCGCAGTGCGGGGAGGTCACCCGCGCCGAGGGTGATAACGTTCGCGAGCGGGGCTGCGCCGTCGTCCATCGTCGTCGCCTCCTATTCCGGCAACAGGACCGATCCATCCTCGGCGAGGGGGAAGCCGGGGTTCCAGGCGACCTCCCAGGGATAGCCGTCCGGGTCGGCGAAGTAGCCCGAGTAGCCGCCCCAGGACGCATCCTCGGCCGGCTTGAGGATCGTGCCGCCCGCCCTGACGACCTCGGCCAGCACGGCGTCGACGAGCTCCTTGCTCCTGACGTTGTGGGCGAGCGCGATCCCGCCGAAGCCGGCCCCCTCGTCGGGCAAGTTGGCGTCGGCGGCGAGCAGGTGGCGCGGATAGAGCGAGAGCACGATGCCCCCGGTGCGGAAGAATGCGACCTCGTCCCCGCCGACGCTGGAGACCGGCCAGCCGAGGCCGTCGCGGTAGAAGCGCACGGCGCGCGGCAGATCGCGTACGCCGAGGGTAATGAGGCTGATGCGTGGCTCCATCTCTGCTCCTCATTCATGATCTGGTATCCGGGAGCGTCCGGTGTCGACCGGCACCAAGCATCGCCGATCGACGCCGGTGCCTTCCTTCGGTTGATGCGCGGTCGGGCGGGGCGCCTTTCACCCTGATCGGTCGGAGGATGTCCGTTCGACGACGCCGGCAGCGAGACGAGTCGCTGCCAGCATCGTCGAACTCGCGGTCAGGCCGGGCGCCAGGCGTGCAGGACCCGGCCGTCCATGTCGCGGAAGGCGAACGTGCGACCGAACGGCTGGTCACTCGGCTCGGTCACCATCTCGACGCCGCGCGCCTTCCACGTGGCGTACGCCTCCTCCACGTCGTCGACCTCCACGTACAACTCCGCACCCTTCGGCTCGGCGTGCGGCGGCCGGCTCATGACAGCCCAACGCGTGCCCTCGCGGGTGGTGAACTGCGAGAACTCGTCGCCCATGTCCTCCTCGGTGGCGAGACCGAGCTTCTCAGTGAAGAACCGGCGGGCGTGCGGCACGTCCGCGGTGGTGACGATGACGTAGGTCAGGCCCTTGATCACGATGCGCCTCCCTGGCGGCAGGTGTTGCCGACGGGCTGGCGGAGGTCACGCCGGTGTCCGTCGGTCGTGATCTCAGCATAGGGAGGTGCTCCTGACAGCGTCCTGTCAGGAGCCGGAACGAATGTTCTGCTAGGGCCTGTCTTCAATGGGTGTCCTTGAGCCAGAGGAGAATCATCGCAATCACCCAGAGGGCGCGGTAGCTGGCCGCCCGCTTGTCGTAGCGGGTGGCCAGGCTGCGGTACTGCTTGCAGCGGG
>JALYGH010000029.1 GCA_030777205.1 Chloroflexota bacterium | reverse complement strand
GGTCGGCTCCCTGTGGGGGAGCGGTGGGGCGATTCGCTACCGTGCGTGGGTGACGGCGGTCGAGAAGGCCGGCGCGCAGTGGCGAGTCCGCACGGCCGACGGCGAGGAGTACGTCGCGCGGTCGGTGGTGGCCAACGTGCCGGCCGCGACCCTGGCCGAGCTCGGCGGCGAGGTCCTGCCGCGCGCCTTCGTGCGCCGGGCCAGCCCTCAGGAACAGCCCTGGGGCGCCGTCATGCTCTTCGCGGCCCTTGACGCGCGCGACCTGCCGGGCCCGCTCCCGTGCTACGAACAGACGCTGGCGCGGTACGACACGGGGCTCGAAGAGGCGAACAGCTGCTTCGTGTCGCTGCTGCCGCCCGAGCAGGAGCGGTTCCCACACGTCGCCCGGCTGACCGTCTCGACGCACACGCGGGTCGAGCCGTGGTGGGCGCCGCGGAGCGACGACGAGTACGCGGCCCGGAAGGCGCGCTTCGGTGAGCGGCTGCTGGCCGCCGCCGAGGCCGCCGTGCCCGACGTCCGCCGCCGGATCCTGTTCTCGGAGGTTGCGACGCCGCGCAGCTTTCGGCGCTGGACCGGCCGGCCGGATGGCCGCGTCGGCGGGGTCCCGCAGACGCGCGCCCACGCCAACTTCGCGGCCCGCTCGCACCGCGTCGGCGTGCCGGGCCTGTACATCTGCGGCGACACCGTCTTCCCCGGCCAGGGCACGATCGGCGTGACGCTGAGCGGGATCAATGCCGGGCGGGAGGCTCATGTGCATGCCGCCCGCGCGTCGGCCCGCGCCGTCGCAGTATCCTTGCCGCCGACGGACGCAGCGGCGGAGGTCCGGTAGTGCGGCTCGGCGTATCGGGTCCGTGGGGGGCCCGGGACCAGACTCCGTTCGGTGGGATCATCCGGACGAAGGCCCGGAGCTTCGCGTTCGCCGCCCGCTTCCTCGATCCGGAGCGGCGGCGGGCGACCGAGGTCCTCTACGCCTTCTTCCGGACCGTCGACGACCTGGTCGACGAGCGGCCACCGGATGCCGACGTCGAGGCGATCCGCGCGGAGCTGCTGCGCTGGTCCCGCTACCTGGCGGCGCCCACGCGGAGCCCGCTCGCCGATGACCCGCTGGCTCGCGCGCTGGCGGCCACGCTCGACCGGTACGCCATCCCGCCGAGCTACCTGCTCGCGCTGGTGCGCGGGCTCGAGGACGATCTCGACGGCCGCCCGATCGAGACCGAGGACGACCTGGAGACGTACTCGTTCCGGGTGGCCGCGACGGTGGGTCTGGCGATGTGCCACGTGCTGGGGGCGACGTCGCGGCGCGCGTTGGTCGCGGCGAGCGCGCTCGGGATCGCCATGCAACTGACCAACATCATCCGCGACGTGGCCGACGACCTGGACCGTGGCCGCTGCTACGTGCCGGGGGAGCTGCTCGACCGGTTCCCCGGTGCGCGGGATGCGCTCGCCGAGCGGCGGATGAACGCGCCGCTCCGGGCGGTCCTGCATACCCAGGTCGGGCGGGCCCGCCGCTACTACCGGGCCGGCCTGTGCGGCCTGGCGGAACTGCCGCCCGACGCGCGGTTCCCGATCGCCGTGGCGGCCGAGCTGTACGGGCGCATCCTCGACGTCGTCGAGCGGCGGGACTGCGACGTGTTCGCCGGGCGGGCGTCGATCGGCCGGCGCTCGAAGCTGGTCGGGACGGCCAGACTGGCCCTTGCCATGCGGACTCGGGCCGTCCTCGGCCGCGACTCGGGCACCGAAGCGGACCCGGAGGGCAGCCTGGGCCGGGCGGCGCTCGCCGAGCTGCTGGCGGTCGGGGCGCCGTCGTGCCCTCCCCCATCCCCTCCAAGGATGCGAGCATGACCCACGTCGTCGTTATCGGGAGCGGCTTCGCCGGCCTGGCGACCGCCCTGCGGCTCCAGGTGCGCGGCTACGACGTCACGATCCTCGAGAAGCGCGCCAAGCCGGGCGGCCGGGCGTACCAGATCGTCGACCGGGGCTACACGTTCGACTGCGGCCCGTCGATCATCACCGCCCCGGACCTGATCGACGACGTGTTCGCCGCGACGGGTGCCCGGACGCGCGAGTACGTCGAGATCGTGCCGCTCGACCCGTACTATCGGATCTACTTCGCGGATGGGCGGCACTACGACTACAGCGGCGACCCGGCGCTCGTCGAGCGCGAGCTGGCGAAGTTCGACCCGGACGCGCTCGACGGCTACCAGCGATTCATGACCAAGACCGGCGACATCTACCGGCGGGCCTTCGCCGACCTGGCCCACCAGCCGTTCCTGACCGCCGCCGACTTCGCCCGGGTCGTGCCGGAGCTGGCGAAGCTGCGGGCCGACCGCTCGGTGTACCGGCTGGTCGGCGACTACTTCCGCGACCCGTCGCTGCGGATGGCGTTCAGCTTCCACCCGCTGTTCATCGGCGGCAACCCGTTCCGGGCCTCGGCGATCTACAGCATCGTCCCCTACCTGGAGCGCCGGGGCGGCGTCCACTTCGCGCTGGGCGGAATGTACGCGCTGATCGAGGGGTTCGCGCGGCGGTTCAAGGAGCTCGGTGGGCGGCTGCACTGCGGGGTCGAGGTGGCCGGCATCAACGTGCGGGACGGCCGCGCGACCGGGGTGCGGGCGCGCGACGGCCGGCGCTGGGCGGCCGACGCGGTTGTCAGCAACGCCGACGTGGTGATGACGTACGCGCGGATGATCCACCGGCGCCACCGTCGTCGCTGGACGGATCGCCGGCTGGCGCGGCTGCGCCAGTCGATGTCGTGCTTCATCCTCTACCTCGGGCTCGACCGGCGGTACGACAAGCTCCTCCACCACACGATCATCATGGCCGGACGGTACAAGGGCCTGATCGAGGACATCTTCGACCGCAAGGTGCTGGCCGAGGACGTCTCGCTCTACCTGCACGCCCCGACCCGGACCGACCCGTCGCTCGCCCCGCCCGGCGGCGAGAGCCTGTACGTGCTGGCGCCGGTGCCCAACCTGGCCGGCGCGATAGACTGGACCACGCAAGCCGGCCCCTTCCGGGACCGCATCGTGCAAATGCTCGAAGAGGACTTCGGGCTGACCGGCCTGCGGGCGAGCATTCGGTTGGAGCACCGTTTCACGCCGCTGGACTTCAAGGGCGAGCTGAACGCGTTCCTCGGGAGCGCGTTCTCGATCGAGCCGACGCTGATGCAATCGGCGTACTTCCGGCCGCACAACCGCTCGGAGGACGTCGACGGCCTGTACATCGTCGGGGCCGGCACCCACCCGGGGGCCGGCCTGCCGGGGACGCTGCTGTCGGCCGAGATCGCCGATCGGCTGATCGCGACCGACGTCCCGGTCACGCCCAGAACAGCGGCGGTGGCGACGTGAACCGTCGGACCATCGCGGCGCTCCTGGCGACCAAGGCGGCCGGGGTCGCCGCCGTGGCGCTCGTCAACCGGTCGCTGCGGCTCGACGACCTGCCGCCGACCCTGCCCGGCCGGGCCCAGGACTGGTCGTGGCGGGGGTGGCGAGTACGCTACACCGTCCTCGGCGAGGGGCCGCCGGTGGTGCTGCTGCACGGGATCCACGCGGCGGCCTCGTCGTTCGAGATGCGCCAGGTGTTCGAGCCGCTGGCCGGGCGGTTCACGGTGTACGCCGTCGACCTGCTCGGGTTCGGCAAGTCCGAGCGGCCGGCGATCCACTACGACGGCGAGCTGTACGCGGCGCTCGTGCAGGACTTCCTCGACGCGGTCGTCCGCGCGCCGACGGCGATCGTCGCCAGCTCGCTGAGCACGGCCTACGCCGTGAGCAGCGCCGCCGGGCGGCCGGAGACGGTCGAGCGGCTGGTGCTGGTCTGCCCGACCGGCGAGGCGGGGATCTCCGGCCCGGGCCTGGGCTCGGAGCTGGCGTACCGGCTGCTGCGCAGCCCGATCCAGGGCGAGGCGCTGTTCAACGCACTGGTGTCGCGGTGGAGCATCCGCCGCTTCCTGGTGGAGAGGGTGTTCGCGGACCCGACGCGGGTGACGGACGCGCTGGTCGACCAGCACTGGGCGACCGCCCATCAGCCCAATGCGCGCTATGCGCCGGCCGCGTTCCTCGGCGGCCGGCTGAACCTTCCCCTGCCTGCCCGCCTGGCCCAAGTGATGCAGCCGACGCTGCTGGTCTGGGGGCGCGAGGCGCGGCTGACGCCACTGGACGAGGCGACGCCGCTGCGGCGGGCCAATCCCCGCGCGGAGCTGCGGGTGATCGAGGACGCCGGGCTGCTGCCACACGACGAGCAGGCTGACCGATTTCTGGAGGTCGTGGTCCCGTTCCTCGAAGGGGCGGAGTAGAGGCTTCGAGTTCGCCCTCACCCCCGGGCCCCTCTCCCTGATGCGGGCGAGGGGAGCGGACCGGGCAGGGCGTGGACCAGGGCGGGCGCGAAACCGTGGTATCGGTGACGATCCCGCGTGATCCGGGTGGTCGCCGGTTGGCTTTCCGTGGTCGCCGGTTGGCTTTTCTTGGTACCCAGTTGGCTTTCGGTGGTACCAAAATCGCCGCTACCAGGTAGCGATTGGGTTCGTTTTCCCGGAACAGGATCTCGGGCACTCTCGGGTGTGGGGATCGTCGGGTGCGAGGGCGGGACCGGACGGGTGGGTGGCGCATCTAGACTGGGCGGCGCGGCGGGATCGACGGCGGCGCGGCGGACTTCCGAGGTCATGGGGGTCCTCCGGGGTGCGGTCCGAAACGTGTGCCTGGAGTCTCTAGGGGCTGTACGCCAATGCTACCCAGGGAGCCAGAGGATAGTCATGACAATCGCCCAAGCGGCGCGGAAGGCGTCGCCGCGCTTGCCGTAGCGGGTGGCGAGGGCGCGGAACTGCTTGCAGCGGG
>JALYGH010000028.1 GCA_030777205.1 Chloroflexota bacterium | reverse complement strand
GGCAAGCCGGGGGCGCGCCCGCGGCCCCGGCTCGCCCACGCCGGCCCTCAGTCGCACATCATGTCAAGGGCGCGGCGATAGCTGAAGCGGTGCCCGGCCGTCGCGGCGTGCGCGGGCCACGCACCCTCGAGCGAGCGGGAGTCGACCGTGGCATGATCCCCGGACCTTGCATCCGCCGGCCCGGTCGGCGCCTCCTGGAACAACGGCCCGCGGACGCCGCCGAGTCGCTGCCGTTCCACCGTCGCGGATGCCCTGATCATGTCGATCTCCTCTCGCGGAACCCGTCCGCGTCCTCGAATGCCTGGTCTGCGCCGCCGATCTTTCCGTTACGCCGTTCGCGCCGTCGCTTCGTCGCGGCCCGCCAGCACCTGGTACCCGCCGCCGAAGAACAGCAGCGGCGACTCGCCGGGCGCGCACTCGACCCGCTCGACCCGCCCAATGAACAGGCAGTGATCCCCGGCCGGGTGGATGTCGTCGACCCGGCAGTGCAGGACCGGCAGCGACCCGTCGAGGACCGGCACGCCGTCGTCCGTCAGCCGGTGCGGCACGTCCTCGAACGCACCCTGGAGGTCGCCGTGCCGCCCGGCGAACCGATCCGACCACTCGCGCTGGGCCTCGGCGAGGACGTTGACCACGAACGGGCTGCCGAGGGTGAGGATCTCGTGGGTCCGGTTGCGGCAGTCGATCGACACGAGGACCAACGGCGGATCGAGCGACACCGAGGTGAACGAGTTGGCGGTCATCCCGCGGGCGCCGTCGCCGTCGCGCACGGTGACGACCGTGACGCCGGTGGCGAACTGGCCGCAGGCCTGCCGGAGGTCGCGGGGGGTGAACTCGGTGGGAGCGGTCGGTGTCAACTGGGCCATTGGTCTGGGTGCCTCCTCGTAGGGTCCGGGTTTCAGCCGGGATCGTCGCGGCTGGGTCAGCCGAGCACCGTCGCTCGGTGGCCGTTGGTGCGCGTATCGGTCAGGCGCGGTACCTGGTTCGAGTCGCGATAGAGCAGCGCTTCGGAGATGCCGCGGGCGGCGTCGATGGCGGCCGCGACGCAGTGGTCGCGCAGCTCGTCGTCGAAGCGGGTGGCCGGCGGGGCGATGTTCACCGCGGCGACGGTCCTCCCGTCGTAGGCGCGGACCGGCGCAACGGCGGAGGCCCCACCGGTCCCGCGCTCGTTGATCGTCGTCCAGTAGCCCTGCGCCCGGATCGCCCTGACCTCGGCGCGCAGCACGTCGGGATCGGTCACGGTCGAGGGGCTGAACGGCACCAGCCGCGTCCGGGCCAGGTACGCCTCGACCTCGTCATCCGGCTCGCCCGCCAGCAGCACCTTGCCGGTGCCGCTCGCGTACAGCGGCGACCCGTCGCCGCGGTTGATGACCTGGCGGACCGGCTGCGTCGGCTCGGCGACGTCGAGCGCCACCCAGGCGTCGCCGTTGCGGACCGCCAGGCAGACGGTCTCGTTCACCCGGTCGCGGGCGGCGACGAGGAACGGCCGGGCGATGGCGACGAGGTCGAGCTGGCGCAGCAGCGCGTGGGCCAGGTCGAGGATCCGGACGCCCAGCGTGTAGCGGCCGTCGCTGCCGGGTTGGGACATCACCAGGCCGGCCGCCTGGAGCGTCCGCAGGAAGCGGAAAGCCGTCGGGACGCTCAGCCCGGCATCGGCCGCGATCTCGGTCAGCGTCCGCGCCCGATCCGCCGCCGCGATGGCGTCGAGGACGCCGACGGCCCGGTCGACAGCGCGGATCCCGTACTGTTCGTCTTTCAACCTACGAAAACACCCTTTCATTCTCCACGCTTGAAGTGTACCACGTCCGGGCGCTCTGTCAAGTCCGCTCGTGCCCCCCTAATCCGTGGATTCTCTCTGGTAGCGTTCGCCCGACGGGTGAAGCTGACCAGGTACGACCCACGGATTAGGGTGCCCCGGGGTCCGCGCGTTCGGTGGCCGGCCTGCTACCGCTTGAAGAAGTACGTCTCCGGGCGGGCCTGGGCCGGCGACAGCGTCGACGAGCCGTTGAAGATGCGGCCCGGCTGGTTCCCCATGCTGTTCTTGACCACCCGCACGCCCATCACGCCCGGCGACTGCCCGACGGTCCCGATCCCCCACACCTCATCGAGCGCGATCCGCCAGATCCGCTTGCCCAGCTCGTAGTGCTCCCGCTCCGGCGCGCTGAACGCGTCGCGGTAGAGCGTCATGACCTCCTTGATCTTCTCCGGCGGCTCCTTCCCCTGGCTCCCCCCCGAGGCGTACCAGGCGCCGTAGACCGGCCCGAGCGCACTCGTCGGGTCGAACGGGAACAGGCTCGTCATCGAGTGCGAGAACATGTTCTCGGTGCCCCAGTGGACGTCGACCGCGATCTGGGCCTCGTTCGCGCCACGCCGCCGAAGCAGCAGGTTGCGCTCGTACTCCTTGACGTCGGCCTGGATCCCGATCCGCCGCCACTGCTGCGCGACCATCTCGCAGATGCCGGTGAACGGCAAGAACCCGAGGTACGTGTCGATCGAGAGGCGGAGCCGCTCCCCGTTGTCCGTCCGCAGCCGGAACCCTTCCGCGTCCTTCTTGTCGAGCCCGAGCGCGTCGAGCATCGCGTTCGCCTTGGCCGGCTCGTGGGTCGACCAGAGCGTCCGGTACTCCGGCCCCGGGCTGTACGGCGACTGCTCCCACGGCGCGTGCGAGCCGGGCGTGCCGAGCCCGAGCCAGAAGCTCTCGTTGAGCTGGTCGCGGTCGATCCCCAGGGAGAGCGCCCGCCGGAAGTCGGTGTTCGTGATCCACTTCGCGACTTCCGTATCGGCGTCATACGACTGGTTCAGCATCAGGATCGCGTCGGCGCCGATGCCGCCCGGATCGAGCTTGAGCGTGTAGCTCCCCTTCTGCTGGTTCTCGAGCAAGACCGGGATCTTGCCCATGTCGAGGTGGCGCTCTTGCGAGTCGAACTCGCCGGCGATCGCCCGCAGGTTGATGACCTCGAGGTTCTCGCCGAGCGACAGCACGATCCGGTCGATGTACGGGAGCTGGTTGCCCTCGGTGTCCACCCAGATGCTGTACGGGTTCCGCTCCAGCGTCCAGGTCGGCGTGTTGTTCGGCGTCGTCGTCTTCCAGGCCGAGACGACCGGCAGGTCCGGGTTGAGCGCCCAGGCCGTCTTCGCCTTGAACAGGTTGACCCAGTTGTCGAAGCCCTGCTCGGCGACGATCCTGTCCAGCTCGGCTTGGGGCGTGTACTTCGGGTGGAACTGCTGCAGGTAGTGCCTGGGCGCGTAGCTGCCGCGCGCGTACAGCCCTTCGTGGGCCTGCCCGCCGAGCGGCGACACGCCGGCGACGACGACCGGGAAGGCGTAGTACGGGTCGCGGAAGACGAAGCGGACCGTGTGCTCGTCGACCTTCTCGACCGTGCCGGGGCCGCTCGTGGTGATCATCTGCGGGGCCGGCGTCGGGGTCAGCTCCTTGTTCTGGTACATGTCCTCGTACCAGAACATGACGTCGTCGGCCGTGAACGGCTGGCCGTCCGACCACTTCATCCCGCGCCGGAGCTGGAACGTGATCGTCTTGCCGTCCGGGCTGACCTCCCAGCCGCGGACGATGTTCGGGACCAGCTTCGTGCCGGTGTAGTCCCAGCCGATCAGGCGGTCCGTGCCGGCGACGCGGACGCCGGCCGACCAGTCGGCCGGGCCGGTGAAGCCCCGCCGCCAGGTCCCGCCGTACGTCCCGATCTCGTGGACCGGCTTGACCACCAGCGGGTCCTGCGTCATGCGTTGGTCGACCGGCGGCAGTTGGCCGGCCGCGACCATCTGGGCCAGCATCGGCGCTTCCTTGAAGCTCCTGGGCCACTGCGCGGAGTCGGTGATGATCTCCGGGCCTTCGAGCTGGCCGATCAGGTGCCTGCCGATGCCTTCGGTCGGCTTCGCGGCGGCGGGCTGCGCGGGCGCGGCGGGGGCCGCCGGGGGCGGGCAGGACTTCGCGGGGCTGCTCGGGACGGCCGCGGCGCACCGTGTCGGCGTCATCGTCATCCGCCCGCTGGCGGCGGGTGCGCTCCTCGGGGCGACCGAGCGCCATGCCAACGCGGGCGATCCCGGCGCGCCCCTGGCCGGTGGCCCGGGGTACGCCCACGACCTCGCCCGGGCACGGTCGCTCGCGCCGCTGGTCCGCGAACTAGGGCTAGAAAACCCGCTCGAGCTCTCCCTGCGGTTCGTGCAGGCGCATCATGGGGTCTCCACCGTCCTCGTCGGCTACTCCGACCCGACCCAGCTCGACGACGCGCTCCGCTGGACGGCCCGCGGCCCCCTACCCGCCGATGTGGTGGAACAGATCGTCGCGCTGGCGCGAAGCGAGGCGGCACCCTAGCAATTCTCACACCAGGTGGTCAGGCTTTCGCCGGAACGGAACTGGTCTCCCGCGTGCTCCACAGCGAGCGTGGGGCGATGCACCGACTACGCGGCGAGCGATGAACTGCCCGGGCACGATGTCTCATGGCGAGGCAACTCGACAAACCCGACATCAGGGCGGCAAAATGTCGCATGCCGTTAGACGCGTGTCAGCGCCCCCCCAACGCCCGCCAGTCCATCACTGCGCGAGGACAGATGTCGGGTTTGTCAGGTTGTCACCGTGAGAGGTTGGCCTGCGTGGTGAAACGTAAACACCACCATTGAGGGTCGGCTGTACCC
>JALYGH010000027.1 GCA_030777205.1 Chloroflexota bacterium | reverse complement strand
GCTCTTCCAAACGGGTGAAGACCGATCCACACCAGGCACATCGTCCGTGCTGCCGTTTGAGCAAGGCAGCCTTGCGCGTGGACAATTCGGGATGACGGCCCAGTTCGACTCGCCCAGTAGAGGATGTCGCCATCAAAGGGGCTGGCGGCTCCTTTGACCTTGCGGTGCCGACGGATGGGCGTGTCCGTGTGCAGAAGAAGCGGCCGCCCTTCCCGCGGCCCGAAGACCCAATGCCGCTGTCCTCGCGAGTGCCAGTAATGGCTGCGCACCCACGAGTGAGACTTTGTTGGGTGGCGTCGTTCGGCCCAGCGTTTCAGCTTCTGGTAGGTCAGGTGACCCAACCTGCCGAAGACCGCCTTGGAGACTTGCGCGGAGTAGTAGTTCGCCCAGCCCCGAACCTTAGGATTGAGGTTGTCGACGAGTGCCTGGTGGGGCACCTGTCGATGGCGACGTATGACGTCCGCGAGGTCGGCGAGGTGGCGCCGCTGTGCGGCCGGGCTCGGTTTGATGATGGTCTTGAAGGCCAGCGTGGTCCCGTACCGGTTCGTTGCCGCATGGGTCCGACCCACCCGGAACTGCCGGACGTGGAAGCCCAGGAAGTCAAATCCCACCGGTCCAGCATGTGGGCGGAGAGTGTGGGTGACCCTGGTCTTGCTGGGTTTCAGCTCCAGCCCCATGCCAGCTAACCAGTCCGCCGCCACCTGCCGGGCGTGCTCGATGACCGCCGCATCTTCATGTAGGACGACGAAATCATCCGCGTAGCGAATCACCAGCGGCTTCCAGGGCTGCACACCCCGGCACTTGCTGGGAAAGGCTGCGCGGATCGCGGTTTCGAGGCCATGCAGGGCGATGTTGGCGAGCAACGGGCTCAGTGCGCCACCTTGTGGCGTACCCGCGTCGGTGGGGAAGAGCTCCTGCCCGTCCAGGGCACCCGCTTTGAGCCATCCTCGGATGGCGCGCCGCAGGGTCGGGAAGGTGTGGAGTTTCCGCAGCAGCGCCGTCTGGTCGATGCGGTCAAAGCACGCCGCGATATCCGCGTCGAGCACGTATTTCGCCTTCTGACAGAGACCGGCGAACACCGCCTGGATCGCATCGTGGCAGGAGCGTCCTGGACGGAACCCGAAGCTGTTCGGCTCGAAGCGAGCCTCCCATTCCGGTTCCAGGGCGAGCCGCGCCAGGGTTTGACTGGCGCGGTCACGCATAGTGGGGATGCCGAGCGGCCGCTGCTCCACTCCGCCGGGCTCGGGGATCCAGACCCGCCGGACCGGTTGGGCTTTGGCGGCCACCGTCAGGGAGCGGGCCAAGGCGAGGCGTTGGCGGGGTGGAAGGTTCTTCACGCCATCCACCCCGGCGGTCTTCTTGCCCCGGTTATCCTGCGTGACGCGCCGCACCGCCAGGCATCTCCCGGCCCAGGACGTCATCAAGAGCCGTTCGAGTCGGTGGACAGTCTTGACATCGCCGCGACGGGAGGCTCGGTAGATCCGCTTCTGGAGCTTGAACACCTGCCGCTCGAGGCGCTGCCAGGGCAGGGTGTTCCATTCATACACTGGCGCGGTCGCCGTGCTCATGACGTGTTGACTCCGCCTCGCAGCCCTACCATCCTCCTGCCGTGGTCTCCGTCAGCTTATCCCGAGCATTACCTCGGGCCTTCGCTTCTGAGACCATCCCGCCCACCCCGGCGCATGCGGTTGGCACCTACTCCACGGTCGACCGCCCTGGAGAGCGCCGGAGGGGTTACTTCGTTCCTACCGCTCGTTTTGCGTCACTGGAGGGTCGCACTGTCCACCGGGCGTTTATGGGGTGAATGTCGGCCAGGGTTACAACTGCCGACCCACGATCCTTCCCCTGTTGGGGCAAGCCTATCAGCCCTTTGGCTTGGTGTACCTGACGATGGTTCATGCGTGCGTTCGACCGCTTCCCGCTGTCGGTCTGCGGTGTCCTTGCGGACTGGCTACCCTTCGTGACCTGCTCCCGGTGCACCCCATTGGGCTCGGCGTGCTCCCCGGTTTTCTCCCCGCTCCACGGATTGAGGACCAGTCGCTACCATGGGGGAGACGCATTTCGCTGTTCACCTCAGCGATGGGGAATCGCGCCCCACATCGAGCGGTAAGTTGTCCGGGTCCGGAGCCCTCCTTTCCCGACTCCTCATCCCCCGACGGCACCCTCTGCCGCCGGTTTCGAGGAAACGAATCACAGGTAGCCCTGGTACCACAGGAACGCGAGGTTCAGCCGGCACTCCTCGGCCAGTCGCCGCTCGCTGGTAATCCCGTACAGCCAGCCCAGCAGCGCCAGCTTGAACAGGACCGCCGGATCGACCCCCGGCTGCCCGGTATGGCTGTAGAAGCGCGCCGTCAGCCGCCGGACGAACGCGAAGTCCACGACGGCGGCCACGCGCCGCAGCAGGTGGCCCTCCGGTACGCGCTCCTCGAGGGAAAACTGATAGAACAGCTTCGGCTCGAACGTCTTCCGCCCCAGCACGGCGACCGCACCTCCACGACGATCGGACTGACTCCCGTCAGCAGCGTACCACTGCCCCGGCCCCGACCGGAAGAGTTCGGCAACAGGCCCAGTGCGGATCCCTAGGTCCAGGCGCGCCCCAAACATCCGGAATTTCGCCGTACAGATTGTTGACTCGGCGGGTATACTTTGGGGAGCCGCGGCGGG
The DNA here is from genome assembly GCA_030777205.1 of Chloroflexota bacterium. Classification (GTDB taxonomy): domain Bacteria; phylum Chloroflexota; class UBA6077; order UBA6077; family JACCZL01; genus JALYGH01. The sequence goes on along the minus strand of JALYGH010000027.1, from coordinate 3,641 downwards.
CCGGTCGAGGATGACCGGCGAGCGACGCCGACGAGGAGGAGGCAGCCCGATGGTGCTCGTCCGCTACTCGCTGGAGCAGTTCATCGCCGACATGCAGGGTCTGGTCGACTCCCAGCCGGGCCAGCAGACCATCTTCGACAAGGGATCGGCGTATCTCGAACGGCTCGTCTCGAATCCGGAGGCGATCCCGGAGCAGTTCCGGGTGCCCTCCGGGCGGGGCAAGCGGCCGAACCACGGCAGCTACGCGATCCACCGTGGGCCCGGCCTGTTCATCAGCTCGGTCGTCTGGGGGCCGAGCGACCGAATCGGCCCGCACGACCACCGCACCTGGGGCATGATCGGCGTAGCCGGCAACGCCATTGAGGAGACGCGCTTCCGCCGCGTCGACGATCGCGACCGCGACAATTTCGCCAGGCTGGAGCTCGACCGGGTGACCATCGTCAAGCCGGGCGACGTGTCGCTGCTGGTCCCGGAGGTGGACGAGATCCACGCGATGAACAACGACACCGACCGCGTGACGTTCGAGATCCACGTCTACGGCCAGGATCTGGTCGGGCTGCCGCGCTGCACCTACAGCCTCGAGACCGGCGAGATCAAGCACTTCAAGAGCGGCAAGTTCGACAACTGCTGACCCCGCCGGCCCGTGAGAGACGTCGCGCCTGCCGACCTGCACGATCTGTTGAATCGGGACGCCACGCTCGCGCTGCTGGACGTCCGCGAGCACGGCGAGTACAACCGTGCCCACATCGCCGGCGCCAGCTCGCTGCCCCGTCGCCAGATCGAGTACCGCCTCGAGCGGCTCGTCCCATTCAAGGGCGTGCCTCTTGTCATCTGCGACGACACCGGGCGGCGGGCGCGGCTGGCCGCCCAGACGATCGAGCGGATGGGCTACGCGGACGTGGCCATTCTTGACGGCGGCGTGAATCGCTGGGCGAGCGAAGGCTATCCGACCGAATGGGGGATGAACGTCCCGAGCAAGGACTTCGGCGAGCGCGTCGAGATGGAGCACCACGTCCTGACCGTCGACGCCCGCGAGCTGCGCGAGCAGATCCAGCGCGGCGAGGAGGTCGTCATCCTCGATACGCGCACGCCCGAGGAGTACCGTCGCTTCTGCATCCCCGGCGGCCGCAGCCTGCCGGGCGGCGAGCTGGCGTACCGGATCGGTGAGATCGTCGAAGAGAGGCCGGACGCGACGGTCGTGGTGAACTGCGCCGGGCGGACGCGGAGCATCATCGGCGCGCGCGTGCTCCAGCGGATGGGGCTGCGGAACGTCGTGAGCCTGAAGAATGGCACGTCCGGCTGGGTGCTGGCCGGCTACCAGCTCGAGGCGGGCGCCGACCGCGTCGAGCTGCCGGAGCCGTCGGCGGAGGCACGATCGCAGGCGGAGGCGTTCGCCCGTCGAGTCGCCGCCGAGGACGGGGTGACGCTCGTCTCGGTCGACGAGCTGCGCGGCCTGATGGAGCGCGTGACCGAGGAGACGGTGTACCTGGTCGACGTGCGCACGGAGGAGGAGTTCAGCCAGGGTCACATCCCCGGCTTCTGGTGGTTCCCCGGCGGGCAGGCCGTCCAGCGCGCCGACGACCTGGTCGCCGTGCGCAACGGCCGGATCGTCTTCTGCGACGACAGGATCACCCGCGCGGCGATCACGGCCTCCTGGTACCGCCAGATGGGATACCCCCACGTCTACGCGGTCGACGGCGGCACGACCGCCTGGGTGGCTACCGGGCATGAGCTGGAGCAGGGCATGGCCGAGCGCGAGCCGTTCGGGCTGGCCGAGGCTCGCCAGTCCGTGCGTCAGCCCACCCCGGCCGAGCTGTGCGACCTGCTCCGCATGGCGGCCCCGCCGGTCGTGATCTTCGTCGGGACGAGCCGCGAGTTCGCCGCCGGTCACGTCCCCGGCGCTCACTGGATGCCGCGCGGCTGGCTGGAGCTGCGCATCGAGGACCTCGTCCCCGACTGGACCGAGCCGATCGTCGTGACCGACGTGGACGGCGTCGACGCGCTGCTGGCGGCGCGCACGCTCGGCGAGATGGGCTACCACGACGTGGCGGCGCTTGGTGGCGGGATGCGCGCCTGGAGCGCAGTCGGCCTGCCCGTCGAGCAGGGGCTGAGTGGCGTCATGGAGCCGCCGAACGACGTCGTGCCGGCCGGCCCAGAGCGCTCGTTCGCCGACATGATTGAGTACCTCCGCTGGGAGGAGGCGCTCGGCGCGAAGTACGCCGAGAAAGGCGGCGGGTGACCGACGTGACGCGTGGCGCGCATTGCTTCGGAGCCGCGTAACCCTCGGCCATCGGGCTCGCCCTCGCTTGCGCACGTCGGCGCCGCCACTCGCGGCTAGACAGATCGTGAGGGTCTGTCGCGCCACGCCCCGTCTTCGCCTCCCGTGCAGGGAGCAAGGTGAGGAAGGATCTCCGAAGGCGCCCTCACCGGCGTCTGATTCGGTACGATCTTAGGTAGCCCCGATCCTCCCCTGGAGCACGCATGCCCGCGCACCCCCTGCTCGTGCATCCCGAAGTCGACGACTGGATCCAGACCCGCCCGGACCTCCGCCGACGGGTCGACTGGTTGTTCTTCGAGCTGACCACGCGCGGCGAGGCCGGGCGCCCCAAGGGCATCGTCGGCCCGTCCGCCGAGGTTGCGGATGCCCCGCGCCTCCGCTGGCGGCGCTCCGGCGTCGGCGGCTTCCACTACTACGCCTGGTGGTTCCCGGCCGGCGGCTGGGACGGCATCGCCGACCCCCGCACCGTCGTCGTTCGCGCCGTCCGCCACCACGACGAGATGCGCCCCCTCGCCGCCGGCGACCCCGGCACCTACCAGCCGCGTGCCTTCGACCAGCTCGAGCCGCTCACCGACGAGCAGGAGCACGTCATCACCTCACAGGCGAAGATCCGCCTGGTCGTCGGCCAGCCGGGGACCGGCAAGACCGGCGCCCTCCTCTTCGCGGCCATCCACGAGGCCCGCTCCCTCCCGCCCGGTGCCCGCCTCCTCTACGTCACCCTCTCGCGCCGCCTCGCCGCCGCCGCCGAGGAGATCCTCGACGGCCTCCCCGAGGTTGGGCGGCGCGTCGACGTCGTCCCGCTGGCCGACCTGCTGGCCTGCTGGAGTGGCCGTTCGCTGGCCGTGGCCGCGTCCGAGGACGACGAGGAGCGGGCCTTCCGCGGCTCCGTCCGCGGCTTCGCCCCCCGCGAGCTGAAGGTCTGGCAGGACTCCGACCGCGCCCTCTGGGCCGAGGTCCGCGCCCACGTCCTCGGTGCCGCCCTGCCGTTCGACCTGCCCGGCCTGCCGGCCTCAGCCGGCCCGATGCTCGACGCCCGCCGCTACGAAGCCCGCCGGCACGACCAGATTGGCGCGAAGCCCGCTCGAGCCGCCTGGCACGCCGCCGACGTCTTCGTCAGTCGCCAGGACTTGCCGAGCGTCCAGCGCGAGGCCTGGGCCGCCCTCGAACGCCTGCGGGCCGGCAAGCTGTTCCGCGAGCTGGCCGACGTCGGCGGGATCGTCGTCGACGAGATCCAGGATCTGACCCTGCTCCAGATCGCCGTCCTGGCCGAGGCCGCGCGGCGGGCCGGCGGCGCCTTCACCGGCGCGGTCAACGGGAGCATCGTGCACGGCAGCCCGGCGGCCTCGTCCGCGCCGGTCGGGAC